>JAHEXZ010000064.1 GCA_023251835.1 Bacteroidota bacterium
GAGCGAAATAATATTTATGTTAATCCCCCCTGGCCCCCTTTTATAAAGGGGGAATTATTTATAGTTAATTGAGGAAAATATACTATGCTTGTGCGGTAGGGCCTCCGAAATTAAGTGGAAAACCGCTTGGCATTTCGGTATCTTTTATTGAGCCATGTGCCTGCTCAAATTTTGAAATATTATCTTTTAATGCCTTCATTAAACGTTTTGCATGTTGCGGTGTAAGCAAGATACGTGATTTCACCTTTGCTTTCGGCACTCCCGGCATCAGTTTAATAAAATCGATTACAAATTCAGAATTAGAATGTGTAATGATTGCGAGATTAGAATATATTCCTTCCGCTATTTCTTCAGTAAGTTCAATATTTAACTGATTATTATTTTGTTCTTCCATTTGTTTCTATGAATTACGCCCTTCGACTTACTTCGACTTCGCTCAGTACAGGTCGCTCAGGGTGATATGAATGATGAATCTATGTGTATTTTAAGTTATTTCACTTTATATGAACTATAGGTGTCCTAATAATTCGCATTAATAACACAGCATGTTGCAACCATGGTTAAATTTTACTGAAAACTGTTTTTATTAAAAGAGGGACAAACATTTCTGCTGCCCCTCTTTCACTTATTTAATTATTGTGCCAAGTAAGAAAGCTATTATGCTTCTGCTTCCATAGCTTCTTTTTTAGATGCGAGCAAACGATCGTACTCTTCCTGAGAGCCAACAATTAGTTTGTCATATTCGCGAAGACCTGTACCAGCAGGAATTAAATGTCCAACAATTACGTTTTCTTTCAATCCTAACAAACGGTCTATTTTACCGCTAATAGCAGCTTCATTCAATACTTTTGTTGTTTCCTGGAAGGATGCTGCACTCATAAAGCTACTAGTTTGCAACGAAGCTCTTGTGATACCTTGCAACACCTGATTAGATGTAGCGGGAACGGCTTCACGCGCCTCAATCAGCTTCATATCTCTACGTTTTAACGAAGAGTTTTCGTCTCTTAATTTACGTGCACTTACAATCTGACCGGCTTTAAATAGTGTAGAATCGCCTGACTCTAAGATTACCATTTTACTATACAGGTTATCATTTTCTTCCATGAATGATGATTTATTTGCCAACTGTTTTTCAAGGAAAATAGTATCTCCTGGTTCAACAATTTCTACTTTACGCATCATCTGACGAACGATTACTTCAAAGTGTTTATCATTGATTTTCACCCCTTGTAAACGATAAACTTCCTGTACCTCATTTACCAGGTACTCTTGCACCGCTGTAGGCCCTTTGATGGCAAGAATATCACTTGGAGTGATTGCACCATCGCACAATGGTTCACCAGCTTTGATGAAGTCGTTTTCCTGTACTAATGTGTGTTTTGACAACTGTACAAGATATGTTTTTCTTTCACCAGTTCTTGATTCAACATGTACTTCGCGGTTACCACGTTTGATTTTACCAAATGATACGATACCATCAATTTGAGAAACCACAGCAGGGTTGCTTGGATTGCGAGCTTCAAACAATTCTGTAACACGCGGTAAACCACCTGTGATATCGCCTGTTTTACCAGAGGATCGAGGAATTTTAACAAGTATCTGGCCTGCATCAATTTTAGCACCATCATTTACAATTACGTGTGCACCAACAGGAATGCTGTATGTGCGCAATACTTCTTTGTTAACAACGATTTTAATTGAAGGGTTTTTGCTCTTATCACGGCTTTCAACAATAACTTTTTCTTTGAAGCCTGTTTGTTCATCAGACTCTTCGCGGTAAGTAATGCCTTCTTCAATATTTTCAAATTCAATTTTACCAGCGAATTCAGAAACAATAACTGCGTTATACTGATCCCAGTCACAGATTAAATCACCTTTTTTCACTTTTGAGTTTGGCTTCACATATACCTGTGAACCATAAGGGATATTACCTGTAGTAAGAACAATTTTTGTATTTGTGTCAATGATACGCATCTCAGCAGAGCGACCAATTACAACTTCAACGTTTTCTCCATCAGGATTTTTACGTTTAACTGTTTTTAGTTCATCTATTTCAACAATACCATCGTATTTAGCTTCTATTTTAGAAGCAGCAGCAACATTGGATGCAATACCACCCACGTGGAAGGTACGTAATGTAAGCTGTGTACCAGGTTCACCGATGGACTGGGCAGCGATAACACCAACAGCTTCACCTTTCTGAACCATACGGCCTGTAGCCAGGTTGCGTCCATAGCATTTGCTACATACACCATTTTTGCTTTCACAGGTTAATACAGAACGTATTTCAACTGACTCAATTGGTGAATCTGCAATTAGTTTTGCATAATCTTCAGTAAGCTCCTCTCCCGCTCCAATGATGATTTCACCAGTTAAAGGATGATACACATCATGAACAGTGGTTCTTCCCAGTATTCTGTCGTACAGAGATTCTACCACCTCATCATTTTTCTTCAATGCAGTAGCAACTAATCCACGTAATGTACCGCAATCATCCTGAGTAATAATAACATCCTGTGCAACATCAACCAAACGTCTTGTTAAGTAACCAGCATCCGCTGTTTTTAGCGCAGTATCTGCTAATCCTTTACGAGCACCGTGTGTAGATATGAAATACTCAAGGATGGACAATCCTTCTTTAAAGTTAGAAAGGATAGGGTTTTCAATGATTTCTCCACCACCAGCACCTTTCTGAGGTTTAGCCATCAAACCACGCATACCACCTAACTGACGAATCTGTTCTTTAGAACCACGGGCTCCTGAATCAAGCATCATATATACCGGATTGAAACCCTGACGGTCACTTGTCAATGTATGCAATACTTTTGCAGTAAGACGCGAGTTAGTATGCGTCCATATATCTATCACCTGGTTGTAACGTTCATTGTTAGTGATGAAGCCCATATTATAGTTCGCCACCACTTCATCTACCTGAGCATTTGCATCAGCAACCAATTTAGCTTTATCATCCGGAACAACAACATCACCAAGGCTGAAGGACAATCCTCCACGGAATGCCATCATAAATCCAAGTTGTTTCATCTCATCAAGGAACTTAGCTGTTTTAGCCATCCCTGTTTCCTTAACGATGTTACCGATAATATCTCGCAATGATTTTTTAGTCAATAACTCATTGATATAACCTACTTCTTTTGGTACTACCTGGTTGAAAAGAATACGACCAACAGTTGTTTCAATCAGTTTTTTTACAAATTTGCCATTTTCTTTTACCTCCAAACGTACTTTTACCCATGCATGCAGGTCAACACGTTTTTCGTTGTAGGCAATGATTGTTTCTTCAGGTGAATAGAAAGTAAGTCCTTCACCTTTTACTTTTTCAGCATCAGTAGAGCGTTTGCCTTTAGTCATGTAGTAAAGGCCAAGCACCATGTCCTGAGATGGAACCGCAACCGGTGCACCATTTGCAGGATTCAAGATGTTATGCGAAGCAAGCATCAACAATTGTGCTTCCAAAATAGCAGCATGTCCCAGCGGAACGTGTACCGCCATTTGGTCACCGTCAAAATCCGCATTAAATGCAGTACATGTTAACGGGTGCAACTGAATTGCTTTACCTTCAATTAATTTCGGCTGGAATGCCTGGATACCTAATCTGTGAAGGGTTGGAGCACGGTTCAAAAGAACAGGATGTCCTTTTAAAATGTTTTCCAAAATATCCCATACGATAGGCTCTTTTTTGTCAACAATTTTCTTAGCCGATTTAACTGTTTTCACAATACCTCTTTCAATCATTTTACGGATGATGAACGGTTTGAAAAGCTCTGCAGCCATATCTTTTGGCAATCCGCATTCATGTAACTTCATTTCAGGTCCAACAACAATTACAGAACGAGCAGAGTAATCGACACGTTTACCAAGTAAGTTTTGACGGAAACGTCCCTGTTTACCTTTTAACGAATCGGAAAGAGATTTTAATGCACGGTTTGATTCTGTTTTAACAGCGTTTGATTTACGTGAGTTATCGAACAATGAATCCACGGACTCCTGCAACATACGTTTTTCATTACGTAAAATCACTTCAGGCGCTTTAATTTCAATCAATCGTTTCAAACGGTTATTACGGATAATAACACGTCTGTATAAGTCATTTAAATCAGAAGTAGCAAAACGACCGCCATCCAATGGTACCAAAGGACGCAATTCCGGTGGGATAACAGGAACAATTTTAACTACCATCCATTCAGGACGGTTTTCAACGTTCTGGTTAGCCTGACGGAAGCTTTCAACAACCTGTAAGCGTTTTAGTGCTTCATTTTTACGTTGCTGAGAAGTTTCTGTATTGGCTTTGTGACGTAATTCAAATGATAATCCATCTAAATCCACACGGCTTAAAAGAGCAATCAATGCTTCAGCACCCATTTTAGCGATGAATTTATTAGGGTCATTATCATCCAAATATTGATTCTCTTTTGGAAGTGTGTCCAAAACATTCAGGTATTCTTCTTCAGATAAGAAATCAAGGTAATTGATACCATCAGCGGCTTTAACACCAGGATTTACTACGACATAACGCTCGTAATAAATGATAACATCTAATTTTTTAGTAGGTAATCCTAACAAATAACCAATTTTATTTGGTAATGATTTAAAATACCAGATATGAGCAACAGGCACAACAAGGCTGATATGTCCCATACGTTCTCTGCGTACTTTTTTCTCTGTTACTTCTACCCCACAACGGTCGCAAACAATTCCTTTATAACGGATACGTTTGTATTTACCACAAGCACATTCCCAATCTTTTACAGGACCAAAAATACGTTCACAGAATAAGCCGCCCATTTCGGGTTTGTATGTTCTGTAATTGATAGTTTCCGGCTTTACTACTTCACCACTGGAGCGCTCCAAAATAGCTTCAGGAGACGAAAGACTGATAGTAATTTTAGTAAAATTACTTTTTAATTTTTGATCTTTTTTGTAAGCCATATTTTTTTAATTGTTGAGTTGTTGATTTGGTGAATTGTTGATTTGGTGATTTGGAGAATTAGATGTTACCAATTCTCCAAATCTCTAATTCTCTATTTTTCTAATTCATCTTTAGGCATTGTAATAAAATAAACTATACATTTTGACTTGTTCTTTTGTCCTTTTTCTGTGTTGCAAAAACTTTAAATAGCTAAGGCTATTTGCAGTTTTCGCGCCTTGAAAAAGAACAAAATCACTGCGTCAATTCTGTACACTTTATTTCATTACAAAGCCTTAGTCAAGTGTAATGTTTAATCCCAGGCCTCTCAATTCATGCAACAATACGTTGAATGATTCAGGGATACCCGGAGTTGGCATGTTTTCACCTTTAACAATAGCTTCATAAGCTTTTGCACGTCCAACAACGTCATCGGATTTGATGGTAAGGATTTCCTGAAGAATGTTAGCAGCACCAAATGCTTCAAGCGCCCATACCTCCATCTCACCAAAACGCTGACCACCAAACTGAGCTTTACCGCCCAAAGGTTGCTGAGTAATGAGTGAATATGGTCCGATAGAACGTGAGTGCATCTTATCATCCACCATGTGTCCTAATTTTAACATGTAGATGACACCTACTGTTGCCGGCTGGTCAAATTTTTCGCCAGTGCCACCATCAGTAAGGTAAGTGCGTCCGAAGCGAGGTAACCCGGCTTTATCAGTCCATTCGTTTAATTGCTCAGGAGTAGCACCGTCAAAGATAGGGGTGAAGAATTTCTCACCTAATTTTTGTCCGGCCCATCCAAGAACTGTTTCATAGATCTGCCCAAGGTTCATACGAGACGGTACACCAAGCGGGTTTAATACGATATCAACAATGGTTCCATCTTCGAGGAATGGCATATCTTCATCACGAACGATACGAGCAACGATACCTTTATTACCATGGCGTCCTGCCATTTTATCACCTACTTTCAGCTTACGTTTTTTAGCGATATATACTTTTGCAAGCTGAACAATACCTGCCGGTAATTCATCACCAATGGTAAGTGCATATTTTTTACGCTTGTAAGCACCTAATAAGTCATTAGACTTGATAGAATAGTTGTGAAGCAATATTTTAATTTTATCATTCACATCTTTATCTGTGGTCCATTTATTAGGGTTAACCGTAGTGAAATCAATTTTCTCAAGCCCTTTTTGAGAGAATTTAGCACCCTTAGGAACAACTTCTTCTTTCAATAAATTAAGTACACCCTGTGATGTTTTGCCATTAACCAAAGCCATAAGTTTATCAACCAGCCTAGCTTTTAAAGCAACTACTTCAACATTGTGCTCTTTATCTAATTTTTCCAACAAGGTTTTTTCATCCGATTTAGCGTGTTTATCTTTTATACGTCTTGAGAATAATTTTTTATCAATTACAACTCCACGCAATGATGGTGGTGCTTTTAATGATGCATCTTTTACATCACCAGCTTTATCGCCAAAGATAGCACGTAATAATTTTTCTTCAGGAGAAGGATCTGTTTCACCTTTTGGAGTGATTTTACCGATAAGGATGTCCCCTTCTTTAACTTCAGCACCAATGCGGATCAATCCATTTTCATCGAGGTCTTTAGTAGCCTCTTCAGAAACGTTTGGAATATCAGATGTTAACTCTTCCAGGCCACGTTTTGTATCGCGCACTTCCAGAGAATATTCATCAATATGGATAGAAGTAAAGATGTCTTCACGAGCAACACGCTCAGAAATAACGATAGCATCCTCAAAGTTATATCCTTTCCAAGGCATGAAAGCTACTTTCATGTTACGGCCTAATGCCAGCTCACCATTTTGTGTAGCATAACCATCACATAGCACCTGCCCTTTAGTTACTTTCTCACCTTTTTTAACAATAGGTTTCAGATTGATACAGGTGCTTTGGTTGGTTTTGCGGAATTTGGTCAATGAATAACGTTTAGTATCATCATCGAAGCTTATTAAACGGTCATCTTCGCTACGGTTGTATTTTATTACAATTTCATTAGCATCCACATACTCCACTACTCCATCAGTTTCAGCATTAACAAGCACACGAGAATCACGTGCAACTATCGGTTCAAGACCAGTACCAACGACAGGAGCTTCAGGACGCAACAATGGTACTGCCTGACGCTGCATGTTAGAACCCATCAATGCGCGGTTAGCATCATCATGTTCCAGGAATGGAATCAGCGATGCGGCAATAGATGCAATCTGGTTAGGAGCAACGTCCATTAAGTTGATTTTTTTAGGTTCAACAACAGGGAAGTCTCCTTCATAGCGTACTTTTATTTTTGACTCCAGGAAGTTACCTTTTGTATCGACAGGAGTTATTGCCTGAGCAATAATTTTTTGTCCTTCTTCTTCAGCACTCAGGTAAGTTACAGATTTTTCCACATCCACTTTACCGTTAGTAACGGTCATATATGGTGTTTCAATAAAACCAAGTTTATTTATTTTTGCAAATACACAAAGTGAAGAAATCAAGCCGATATTAGGACCTTCCGGAGTTTCAATGGTACAAAGGCGACCGTAGTGCGTATAATGAACGTCACGCACCTCAAATCCTGCGCGCTCACGGGATAAACCTCCAGGCCCAAGGGCAGACAACCTACGTTTGTGCGTAATCTCCGCAAGTGGATTGGTTTGATCCATGAACTGTGACAATTGGTTTGTACCAAAGAACGAATTAATAACAGAAGATAATGTTTTGGCATTGATCAAATCTGTAGGTGTGAACACCTCATTATCACGAACATTCATTCTTTCACGGATGGTACGCGCCATACGAGCCAAACCAACGCCAAACTGCGCATACAATTGCTCACCAACAGTACGTACACGTCTGTTGCTCAAGTGGTCGATATCATCCACATCAGCTTTCGCGTTGATCAACTCGATCAAATACTTAATGATGCAGATGATGTCTTCCTTTGTTAATGTTCTAGTGTTGTAAGGTGTTTCCAGGTTCAACTTTTTATTGATCCTATAACGGCCTACTTCACCAAGGTCATAACGTTTGTCAGAGAAAAACAATTTATCTACCACGCTGCGTGCTGTTTCTTCATCAGGTGGTTCTGCATTACGTAATTGGCGATAGATATGCTCTACGGCTTCTTTCTGAGAGTTGGAAGTATCTTTTTGTAATGTATTATAGATGATAGCATAGTCACCAGCATTTATATCGAGCTTATGTAAAATCACCGACTTCACATTTGCATCAACAATCAGGTCAATATGGTTAGCATCAAGAATTGTTTCACGGTCGATAATAACTTCATTACGTTCAATAGAAACGACTTCTCCGGTATCTTCATCAACGAAATCCTCGATCCATGTTTTTAAAACACGTGCAGCTAATTTACGGCCAATTACTGATTTAAGGGCGGCTTTGCTCACTTTTATTTCGTCAGCCAAGCCAAATATTTCAAGGATTTGTTTATCACTTTCAAATCCGATAGCTCTAAGCAATGTTGTTACCGGAAGCTTTTTCTTACGGTCGATATAGGCATACATCACATTGTTGATGTCGGTAGAAAACTCAATCCAGGAACCTCTGAAAGGGATAACCCTGGCAGAATAAAGTTTAGTACCATTGGTGTGACGGCTTTGACCGAAGAATACACCCGGTGAACGGTGTAACTGAGAAACAATAACACGTTCAGCTCCATTGATAATGAATGTACCTTTTGGAGTCATGTACGGAATAGTTCCCAGATAAACGTCCTGAACGATTGTTTCAAAATCTTCATGTTCAGGATCTGTACAATACAAACGTACCTTTGCTTTAAGCGGTACGCTGTAAGTTAATCCACGCTCGATACACTCTTCCATAGAGTAACGCGTTGGATCAATAAAATAATCTAAAAATTCGAGCACGAAGTTATTGCGTGCATCTGAAATCGGGAAGTTTTCTGCAAAAACTTTGAAAAGTCCTTCGTTCTGGCGGTTTTCAGAAGTAGTTTCTAACTGAAAAAAATCCTGGAACGATTTAAGCTGGATATCTAAAAAGTCAGGATAATCGATTTGACTTTTGATAGAAGCAAAGCTTATTCTTTGTGGTTTTTTATTTGGAGTCAAGGTGCTTAGGATTTATTAGTTGATTAAGAATTTGCGTTTAGTAAGTTAATTTTAGGTTAATTATTCTTTCTGTTTTTTAATAAAAGCCTACAAAGTTAATGAATTTGACCTTTCAAAAGTTTTAGCGGCTTTTGATTAACTTATTTTAACCATTTATACTTCGGCTGAATGCGTTTGCAAAACTTACCAACCCATTCGCTCAGTATTACTTTCAAAATAAACAACAAAAGGGTATACCTCACCCCCAGCCCCTCTTCAAATGGAGAGAGGAGGAAGAGTGGTATACCTTAAGATGTGTATCAGAGGGGCTTACTTAATTTCAACCTTAGCTCCTGCGTCTTCTAATTGTTTCTTCAAGTTTTCAGCGTCTGCTTTAGAAACGCCTTCCTTAACTGGTTTTGGAGCACCATCAACCAGGTCTTTTGCTTCTTTAAGCCCAAGGCCTGTCAGGTCTTTTACAATTTTAACAACACCAAGTTTAGCAGCACCAGCCTCAACAAGTACTACATCAAAACTGGTTTTTTCTACTGCAGCCGCTGCACCACCGCCAGCTCCTGCTGCTGGAGCAACCGCAACTGCTGCTGCTGCAGGCTCAATACCATACTCATCTTTTAAGATTTTAGCTAACTCATTAACTTCTTTTACAGTTAAGTTTACTAATTGCTCAGCGAAAGATTTTAAATCTGCCATTTTTTTTATTGTTTTAATTATTAATTACTACTACGAATTACGAATTTTTAACGAATAACGAATCTGTGTTTATTACTCGCATAAATTTACATTTCCTTGGTTTTTCTATTATTCCGGTCTTTCTGAAAGTGTTTTAACGATACCCGCCAATTTGCCACCGCCCGATTGAAGAGCAGAAACGATATTTTTAGCAGGTGACTGAAGTAAGGAAATTATTTCGCCAATTACTTCGTCTTTTGATTTAATGCTTGCCAGTGTATCTAATTGATCATCACCAATGTATACTGATTCTTCAACAAAAGCTGCTTTTAAAACAGGTTTATCATTTTTTTCACGGAATTTTTTGATCAGTTTTGCCGGATCACTTCCAACCTCTGAAAACATGATAGCTGTAGAGCCTTTTAAAGAGCCCAATAAAGGCTGATAATCTTTAGCTGAACTGCGTTCCATTGCTTTCTTCAGCAATGAGTTTTTCACAACCAGCATTTTGATATTTTTCTTAAAACACGCTCTTCTTAAGTCTGAAGTTTTAACTGCATCTAAAGAAGCAACATCGGTCAAATAGAAATGACTGTTGTTGGCTAATTGCTCAACGAGAGAGTCAATTACTAGTGATTTTTCCTCTTTTTTCATTTCTGTTTAATTGTTTTTGCCTCACCCCTTCCCCACTTTCCCTCCTTTGTTGGGATAAACTCCAGAGAGGGGATAAAAATGAAGCTGTTTTAATTTACACCGTGGAAGCCGTTGTAAATGATTGTTTAATTATAAAATTAATTGCCCAGGAACTTTGTATCTATCTGAACACTCGGACTCATAGTAGAGGACAGATAAACACTTTTAATATAGGCTCCTTTTGCTGAAGCGGGTTTTAATTTTATAATTGTTTGTAACAATTCGTTTGTATTTTCAGCCAGTTTATTGCTATCAAATGATGCTTTACCCACTAAAGCCTGAACGATACCAGCTTTATCCACTTTAAAATCGATTTTACCACCTTTGGCATCAGTAACAGCTTTACCAATTTCCATGGTAACGGTTCCGGTTTTAGGGTTTGGCATTAAACCACGCGGGCCTAATACACGTCCTAAAGCACCTACTTTACCCATTACGGAAGGCATGGTGATGATTACATCTACATCAGTCCAGCCACCTTTAATTTTTTCGATATATTCGTCTAATCCAACATGATCAGCACCAGCCGCTTTTGCTTCTGCCGCTTTATCAGGTGTACACAAAACAAGAACACGCATTGTTTTACCAGTACCATGCGGAAGGGAAACAGAGCCACGCACCATTTGATTTGCTTTACGAGGGTCAACTCCCAAACGTACTGCCACATCAACAGAGGCATCGAATTTTGTAGTAGTGATGTCTTTTACAATTTTAGCAGCATCTGCCAAAGAGTACGCTTTTGTAGCATCATATTTGGCCAAGACAGCTTTTCTGTTTTTTGAAATTTTTGTCATTTTTATTTATTTGTGATGTACAAGCGTTCCGGACTATAGAACTCCATCGGGTTATTTTGAATTGGAGAATTTGAGAGTTAGAGATTTAGTAATTTTATTAATTCACTAAATCTCTAATTCACCAATTCTCTATTTTTTCAAAGGTGATTCACCAGTGATATTTAATCCAAGACTGCGTGCTGTACCAGCAACCATGCTCATAGCTGATTCAATTGTAAAGCAGTTTAAATCCGGCATTTTAGCTTCAGCAATTTCGCGAACCTGTACCCAGGAAACATTACCTACTTTTACACGGTTTGATTCTTTAGAACCACTTTTTACTTTTGAAGCTTCCAATAAAGATACAGCTACTGGTGGGTTTTTAAGGACGAAATCAAATGATTTGTCTTTATAAACAGTAATGATTACGGGTATTACTTTACCAGCTTTATCCTGAGTTCTGGCATTGAATTGCTTACAGAACTCCATAATGTTAACACCTTTAGCACCTAATGCAGGGCCAATTGGTGGTGCAGGATTAGCTGCTCCTCCTTTTATCTGCAGCTTAACTAAAGCGCCTATTTCTTTTGCCATTTTTTTCTAGATTTGAGATATGAGATTTGAGATATGAGACTGGATTGGTTGGAAGCACCACAACAGATTTTCATATTCTTAACACTCACATTATTAACATTAATAAAATTAACTTTCTTTTTCTACTTCTAAATATCCTAGTTCCAATGGTGTTTTTCTACCGAAAATCTTCACCATTACTTCCAGTTTCTTTTTCTCTTCGTTTACTTTTTCAACAGTTCCGGTAAAGCCATTGAACGGCCCATTAATTACTTTTACTGTTTCACCTACAATAAATGGTATATTTATTTGCGCATCGCTGCCTTCTAAAACATCTACCGTTCCTAAAATACGGTTTACTTCAGCCAGACGCATTGGTACCGGTAACCCGCCTTTTGTTTCGCCCAGAAAGCCGATAACACCGGAAGTATTTTTAATTACGTGAGGCACCTCTCCTACCAACGCAGCTTCAATTAAAATGTATCCACTATAAAAGGGACGTTCTTTGCTTACTTTTTTTCCGTTACGTATCTGATAAATTTTTTCAGTAGGAATTAATATCTGGGATACATAATTATTCAATCCTAAACGGTTAATTTCTACTTCGATATATTGTTTTACCTTTTTCTCCTGCCCACTTATTGCTCTTACAACATACCATTTTTTAGCAGTGTCGGTTGTTTGGGTTTGCTCGCTATTTTTTTGCTCGCTCATTTTGCTGAATATAAAGCCCCTCTCTTCATCTCTCCCTAAAGGGGAGAGGTAATGGGTGGGGCTTGTGTTACTTTTAATTAGCTTTATTTTTTATTTTTATTATTTCCAATCCTATCTTCCATTCCCCATTCTCATTGGTTAAATGACATATTCATATCTTATCATGAAAACAAATGGTAAACAGTATCCATTATTTTATTGAATCCAAAATCCATAACAAATACTATTAATGCAATAATTATAGAAGCTATCATAACAACTATTGCACTACTTTGCAATTCACTCCACGTAGGCCAGCTTACCTTGTGTACAAGTTCATTGGTTGTTTCAGCGATATACTCTTTAAATTTGCTCATATTTCTTACGAATTACGAATTTTAGCGAATTACAAATACTTTTATTAAAATCCTTTTTTGTTTACTTTGCACAGGTGGAGAGATTCGAACTCCCATCAAAGGTTTTGGAGACCTCTATTCTACCCTTGAACTACACCTGTTTGTTTTTCAAAAGGTGTTATTCAAACCCTAAAAATGTGTTTTGAGTACCACCCATTATTTAGTAGAAAACAGCACCCCCGCTTTGTGGGGGTACTGTTAGCTATTTTTGTAAGGATTAAATTAAAATTATTTAATAATTTCAATCACCTGACCGGCACCAACTGTTCTGCCACCTTCACGGATGGCAAAACGTAAACCTTTGTCCATAGCAACCGGAACAATTAATTTAACTGTAATTGTTACGTTATCTCCAGGCATAACCATATCACGACCTGTTGGCAATTCAATTTCTCCAGTTACGTCAGTAGTACGCAAGTAAAACTGAGGACGGTATTTATTGTGGAATGGAGTGTGACGTCCACCTTCTTCTTTTTTCAATACATAGATTTCGGCTTTGAACTCAGTGTGAGGAGTGATAGAGCCAGGTTTAGCGATAACCATTCCTCTGCGGATATCTTTTTTATCAATACCACGTAATAATAAACCAACGTTGTCACCAGCTTCACCACGGTCAAGAATTTTACGGAACATTTCCACACCAGTGATAACTGATTTCAATTTAGTTTCCTGCATACCAAGAATTTCAACCTCATCACCTGTGTTTATAACACCTGAATCTATTTTACCGGTAGCAACAGTTCCACGGCCAGTAATTGTGAATACGTCTTCAACAGGCATCAGGAATGGTTTTTCGATATCACGTTTTGGGATAGGGATGAAAGAGTCAACCGCATCCATCAATTCCATAATTTTAGCAGTCCATTTTGGGTCTTTATTCAGACCACCTAAAGCAGAACCTTTAATGATTGGGGTATTATCACCATCAAACTGATAGAAAGATAATAACTCGCGGATTTCCATTTCAACAAGCTCTAACAATTCCGGATCATCAACCATATCCACTTTGTTCATAAACACAACGATACGAGGTACACCTACCTGACGAGCAAGAAGGATGTGTTCGCGTGTTTGAGGCATAGGGCCATCAGTGGCAGCAACAACAAGGATAGCACCGTCCATTTGAGCAGCACCGGTAACCATGTTTTTAACATAGTCAGCGTGACCCGGGCAGTCAACGTGAGCATAATGACGTTTATCAGTAGAATACTCAACGTGAGATGTATTGATTGTAATACCACGTTCTTTTTCTTCAGGGGCATTATCGATAGAAGAGAAATCTCTTACTTCTGACAATCCTTTTTCGGCCAACACAGTGGTTATTGCTGCAGTTAAGGTAGTTTTACCGTGGTCAACGTGACCAATTGTTCCTATGTTTACGTGCGGTTTGGAACGATCGAATTTTTCTTTAGCCATTGCTATTTATTTAATTTAATTGTTATTTTATTATTTTATTTAGTAGTACTGAACAGAACAGTTTATTTTTGAAATTTTTAATTCTTTTTTAATTCCACCACCTCCTCTTAAGAGCTGTTGATGAGGATTGAACTCACGACCTCTTCCTTACCAAGGAAGTGCTCTACCACTGAGCTACAACAGCTTAATTGGTTTTAAGGTTTGGGGTTTAAAGTTTAAGTATTTGAAAATTTATCGCTTAGAACTTAAAACCTGAAACTCAGTGTGAGCGGAAGACCGAGCTGCACTGCTTTCTACACAGGCAAGCCGGATTCCACTTGAGCGGAAGACCGGGCTCGAACCGGCCACCCTCAGCTTGGAAGGCTGACGCTCTACCAAATGAGCTACTTCCGCTTATTAAAATTTACAATTTCTCAAAGAACAATATTATATATCAAGCATCTCTCCTCTTCTTCCCACTCTTCTTCGCTAAAACTTCGGAGAGCGAAGTGGGGAGAGAAGGATTCGAACCTTCGAAGCAATTAAGCAACAGATTTACAGTCTGTCCCATTTGGCCACTCTGGTATCTCCCCAACAAATATTACCAAAAAAGAGCCGATGGAGGGATTCGAACCCCCGACCAGCTGATTACAAATCAGCTGCTCTGGCCAGCTGAGCTACATCGGCATATCTAACTGCAAGTACCCTATTTTAAAAGAACTCAAAAGACTTTTTTGTAAATCTTTCCATTAATACCCTTTCAAAAGGGACTGCAAAAGTATGAATTTTTTGAATAGTAACAATATTTTTTCACTATTTTTTCCAAAAAAAACGCAACCTCAATGCTTTTGGGGTTGCAAATTTAAAGAAATGTTCGGATTTCAGTTCTGGTTTTACGCCAAATTTTCCTCTTTATAAGGCCATACCTTTCTCATTTTCTCTGAATTAGAGTATTTCTAAGGGAAGAGAAAAAATTTAGAGGAAAAATGTCATACAACTCTCAGTTTTTTATAACCCTTTAATTTTTTCCTTATGTCTTTTTACCTGTGTTTTCAGAGCATCTATGCTTGTATCAATAGCTTCTTCAAAGCTTTTACAGGTTTTTTTGGCAAAAAGATCGCTGCCTGGGATATGTAACTTTATTTCAGCTACTTTGTTAGCATCCACATCTGATTTATCAAGTCTTAGTGTGATATCGCTGCTAATGATTTCATCATAGTAATGATTTAATTTGTTAATACGTTCCTGTACAAACTCTAAAAGTTTTTTGTCTGCATCAAAGTGTACAGATTGGATTTTAACTGTCATGATTCTATCCTCCTATTATAAATTAAGTTATTTTTAGGTTCTTTTTGTTATTGTTTGTTATACTTCGAGTGAATGAGTCTGGAAAAATCAGCAAGCTCATTCGCCCAGTATTACTGAATCTAACCACCTTTGCCATCGCAAACCCGATAAGATTTAGTATATTTTCATATCCCCGACATTCAATATGCGGCCGCTAATTTACAAATAATTTTTTTACTGTCAGATGTAAATATGCAATGGTATACCCCGGAAGGTAAATCTTCAGTACTGAATATAACAGAATGATACCCTATTGACATAAATTCGTTATTTAGAAGTGTTGCAATTTCCTGCCCAATAGAATTGTAAATTTTAATAGATACTTTTTCAGTTTTTTCAATATTGTAATAAATGGTTGTAATATTATGGAAAGGGTTTGGGAAACATACTATGTGATTAGCATTTTCATTTAAGTTTCCTGCTGAAAGACCCTGATTTGCCATGGGAGGAAATGATATATCATCAATCCACGCAAAATCTTCGCCTCCATCTAATGCATAGTCTTTTTCATATTCCCATGTACATGTGTGGATTCCTGCTGAAACAGGATATACACTTCTTGACCAGGCCTTTTCACCACTCCATTCCTCTTGTTTAGTACCATCAATGTAGAATTTAAGAAAGTCATAATTTTCTTCGGAAGATATTTTTTTATAAAAAGAAATGGAATCATTAAACAGAACATTTAATGTAATACTTAATGTTGAAGTATCTGAATTTGATATATCCCCGGATTTTGAACAGTAAAGTCCATCATAAGGGTTGACATTTGTAATTGTCCAGGCGGCATTACCATCTTCTACCCATGGGAATCTAACAAAGCTATTTGTTTCCCAATCTTCTTCAACAAGTCCAATACCTGAGTGAATGGATTTTTGTGCAGTATAGGTTCCCGAAGTTTCAATATTATTAAAGGTTGCATAGCTTCCAACAATAGCAGACGGGCTTACTGTAATATTAAAAATTCCATTAGCTATTCCACCGGAAAAATTTAATGTTCCTAAATTAACTGACGCAGAATTTATAGTGATATAGCTATCGGAAGATGAAAGTGTACTCATGGTATTTGTGGCATTCGCATGCCCTGTGTTTGAATATGAAATTATAAGCTCAACAGTTTCTCCTGGGTCTAAGCTACCGTTATTGTTTCCTGCAATATCATTAATAACATAGTTTCCTATATTAAGTACCGGAGCATTAAGGGTGACGTCAAACGTTCCTATCCATATATTGCTATTGGAATCAGCAATAGTAAGTGTAAAATGAACCACGTGCTGGTCGGGCACAGAATCATCAATTGTAAAAGCATAAGCATTATTCTGCAAAGAAGATACGCCTGAATTAATATCACCCCAAATCTGAACATTATCCGTTATTGTAATATATGGATCATTTGCAGAAAGTGTTGCAGATACTGAATTTGCTAACGCAAGGCCAATATTTTCAAGTGAGATATCCAATACACAATCTTCACCATAATCTGCCTGACCATTGTTATTTCCGGCACTATCATTCAGTTGTTTGTTGTCATAAATAACATAAGGTCCTGCATTAGGGATGACGGCAGCAGTACCAATAAATGGAGCCCTGTTTTGTTTTGTAGCAACTACATCTGCTGTACCGGGCATTGAAACAGGAGAGCAATTGATAACGGCAACACCCGTATTGTCGGCAATTGCAGCACCATAGAGTATACCACCCACTGAAAGTGCCACATAGGCATCAGGTTCAGTATTAACAGTAAATGTGCTAGTTCCTAATGTAATTGCTGAATTATAGGTAGCACTAAGTGGAGGTGGAACGCCATAGTATACCATAAGAGAAGGATCGCCCATAAGATGATAGATTTCCCAATAATATGACTGGTTTGGAGAGCCAGACTGGGTAACAGCTAAATTGCCAGCAAACACCATTTGCCCTTGTGTTGCAAACCATTCTCCGGAATTTTCTCCGTGATCATGAAAAGTTCTATCATACGCGCCTAAGCTATTTATATCATAAACCGGGGCTACTCCCACTGTTTTATAACCTACTCCCCACCAAAAATCTTCATCCCACAAGGTAACATTTGAACCACCAATGTATCCAATGGCGCCTTTTTCATTTGCTCTGAGAAGTGCTTCTCCAAAGCATATATTATTATCAAATTTATTTGTGAGGCAACAATTTCCAACCATTAAAGGGTATTTGTGAGCATTTTGCAATGTGTTGATATCATTAATGTTGAAAGCGGGATCAACCCATCCGTCCTCCCCTCCGTGAGCAGTATAATTTGCAAAGCATACTCCATCACTTACATTCTGAATAATTTGAGAAACACTGTTAGCAGATACTGCATATAAATAGGTATTAGAAAAAATATTATGGCCTGTATTAAAATATGCAGATGTTCCATAATTAATCTGTCCATCCCCATGAAGCGGGCCATAGTTAGGATCTTGTCCGGCAATCATTACAGCTTGTCCTAAAAAAGAAGGATCAGGCATAGTGTATTGCTCATATTCAAGGGTTTTATCTATTTGCGGTTGTAACTCTGCAACAGTTGTAGCTGAAAACCTTCCATAATAAACCTCAGGAAAAAAATCTCCAGTATATTCACAATAATAAAGGTCAGATACATGCGATCCGGACAGGCCGGCAAATGAAGGTATCTGGTCAACATCACCCACAAACAAAACAAAAGAAGGAGCCGGATCAGAAGGAGTTCCTGCATTATAAAGGCTTTGTAAGTAGTTTTTTATAGAGACAGATGTTGTTCCAACAGAGGGATTATTTGTATATGCTTCTATAACATTAAACCCCTTTTTTGTTTTCCATTGAATAAAAGGTTGCAATGCTGACTGGAAAGAAGGATCGGCCACAATAACATATTTTACAGGATATGTGGTTAATAAGTCTTTTGCCTGAGATGTTTTTTTGTGATTTAAGAGTTCATTAGCAAACATTCCTTCAAAAAAAGGAGAATATACCTGATTTTTTTTTGCAATGGTTTGTGATACGTTTGCGTGAGTAAAGCTGATTTCAACTTCCATATCATTGTACACCTGAATTGTATTTTTTACAGGATTATATCTTATTGGGGCAATATCAAGCCTTGCTATCCTGACTCCTCTCATACTTCCGAGTATTTGAACAGCTACAAGGCTATCAGTATTAAAACCGTTAGTAGAATAAGTGGCCTTATTATATTCAAATGGAGGAGCAGGCTTGGTAATATCTTTTGAAACAGAAGGTTGGGAAGGAAAAAGTTTGTTTATTATGCCATAATCGGATAGTTCATATTCAGTAACTGTATAAGCAATTAAATGAATGTTTATACTTGCGCCTTCAGGAATTTCAATAATCTTTTTAAGCACAGGAAGTTTTGGGTCTCCAATCCTGTTTGAAACACCATAACCAGGTATATCTATTTCGGTAAATAAAGTGTTTTTGTTTTTCACTGTTCTATACGAAAGATCAGTAAAAGTGTTAGAAAATTTAAGATTAACGTAAGTGCTTTGCTCAACTTTTAATTGAGCATTACCAGCTTTTATTTTAATATTTCCGGCTTTTGAATAGAGTATGCCAGAAATGAATACAAGAGTCCAAAGAGTACCTCTAATGATTTTATTGCTGATAGTAGCATTTTCCATATATTTTAGATTTAAAGTACATTATCAGGCATAATATTTCAATACTATTTTGTTCGGTTGGGCCAAAGCCCATGATAATCGCGTTTTACATTTGCCACGACCTTAAGGTCGTGGCTACTAAGACACCATATAATGGGGCTTTAGCCAAAATTATTAAAAAAATTTACCGAACCATTGAGGCTAATGTAACAAAAAAAAATGTCAAATCAAAATTATTTTCCTATTTCTGCAAAAAATTTTATCCTCCCTCCTTAGGTACAGCTTTTTATACTTCGGCTGAATCTATACATTAAACGGGATAAATTTCCGCAATCCAGCCCACACTCTTCGACAGGCTCAGAGTGACCCGTGTGCCAGTCATACTGAGCTTGTCGAAGTATCTGGGTTGGCCATTTTGAAATATAACAATGCGGAAATTTATCCCGTGCACAGTATAACTGCCTTTGCCTATCGCAAATCCAGTAATGTTCAGAAAGTGTTTAAAATTTATTTGATTTTATACTTTGTCTTCCAGTATTTCAAAAGCGGCTCTATTGTTTGTTTCCAGAATATCTTCAATACATTTACCAGCTGCGTTTTTATAACGAATTTTTATTTTTGCTGAAGCTATTTTAGTGTTCAGGCAATTTTTTATTCCTCCGGGTGGGTTGTAATATGTTAGTCCGACAAAATCATTTTTGTCTGCAAAGATGGTTCCTTCTATTTCTGCATAATTGTTTTTTGAATGGAATCGCCAGTTGCAATAATCAAATTTTCCTTTTGCTTTTAACGACTGTACAATTGTATTTAAACGAAATTGGTGTCCGTTGTGGCGTAATGTCATCAGTGTCATAAAGGGAGTCCAAAGCGGGCCAAATTTCAAACGTGCAGTAGAAACTTCAAAAAAACTTTGGGGAGCATTATCAAATCCTGCTACTTGTCCCCACGCATAATGGTCGGTATGTTTTATACCCCAATTATGATTTTGACTACCTATCCAATTTTGAATACTAATATTGTTTCCATTCACCATCAGGTTTCCGGAATAAGAAGCAAGAGGCAGGCCGACTAAAAGTTTTGCTTTAGGAAAACTTCCCTGATACAGATTTTCCGGTAAAACCAATAATGGAGCAGCGTTTCCGGAATAATTCAAATTCCATTCGATAGAATTGTTTTCAGAAGATATATTGCCAGAAAGTTTTCCATTTTCAAGGAAAGCATCACTAATTTTTACAAAAAAGCGTTTATTTTCAAAAATACATTTTTCAAACGGAACTTCTTTTTTTACTTTGATATGTTTATGGCTGATGCCATCAAAATAGATTGCCCATAATTCCCCTATTGCTTTTTCGGGATGTCTGTCAGGAGAGAAAATGGTATATCGAATCCAGAATGCTTTGGGTTCAGAAGGATGGTTTGCTCTCTGAAAAAAGCTTTCATAATGTCCTTTGGTTTGACCTTTTTGATACCTTGTATAATTTACTGATTCTGTCATTTTTCAAAAAGCAAGATTCTAAAAAGGTTGTTTTTTATGAGAGAATTAGAATAATACTTTGTTTAACCTCACCCCTGCCCTCTCCTTAAAGAAGGAGAGGGAGTGTTTGGATTGGGGGGAATGTTCCTGCTATGTTAATTTTTTGCATCAATTCATTGTAAACAGATATTTAAACTTTAAAGGTTGTTTTTAAAATATTTTCAGCAGCCCAGAGAGAAAAAGCCATAATACTCACCTGTGGATTTACTCCCAAACTGGATGGAAATACTGAAGCATCAGCAATAAAAAGATTTTTTATATCGTGCGTTTCGAGGAAAGGGTTTACAACGCTTGTTTTGGGGTTGTTTCCCATACGGCAGGTGCCCATTGGATGAAAAGCACTCAACTCAAGCTGGGATGGTTTAATCTCCATTTTATTCAATATTTTAAGTTCATCAGGATGATTTACTTCACCAATTCCAATCAGGGGCAATAAAACTTTTTTTGCCCCTGCTTCAAAATAAACACGTGCAGCAATTTCAATTCCTTTTTTGAATTTTGAGGTATCGGTTTTATTCAGGTTATAAAAAATCATAGGTGATTTATCTATTCCGGCAATAACTTTTCCGTGAGAAGAGTCGGTAACCATAATTCCAAAGCCAGCCATTTTGCTGTAGTTTGTCATTAAATTTTTCAGTTCCATTCCGGAGGCAGGGAGAGCGAAAGAAAGGAAAGCAGGTGGAAGAAAAAAACCTTCAAACATAATACCTTCATCAGCATAGTCATCTACATAATATCCCTGTGGGATTCCACTCCATGCATTTATTGTTTCGTTAAAAATGCCAACTACTTTTGCTGCGGGATGAATATGAAGATTTTGTCCAACCTGTTTTGAGCTGTTTGCTATTTTATTTTTCAGAAGCAGATATGGGGAGTGAATTGCTCCACAGGAAAGAACAACGGCTTTGGAATCTATCTGAAATTGTGTTCTTTTCTTTTTATTTTCATCGAGGAAAGATCCAGTTATTCCTATTGTCTGCCCGTTTTTAACAATTATTTTTTCAGCTCTGGCTGAAGTAATTATTGTTGCACCATTTTCAGAAGCAGCAGGAATAAAAGTTTGTTCCATACTTTTTTTTGCTCCGTTTGGGCAGCCAAAAACACAAAGTCCGGCCCCTTTACAATCGGGGGCATTGCGTGGCAAAGGTTTTGGATGTAGCCCAAGTTTTTTTGCTCCTTCGGCAAAGAGAATATTGTTTGAGCCAACGGTTTCGGCAGTAGCATCAGCAACGCCAATCATTTTTTCAACAGCTTCAAAATGCGGGATGAGACGGTCATAGCTCAGTTCGTTTAAACCAAATTCTTTTTTCCAGCCATTGAAAACTTTTTCCGGCACACGAAAACACGTTCCAGAATTGACAATGGTGGTTCCGCCAAGCGCATTTCCGAGTGGTAAAGGAATAGAAGGTGTGCCAATAGTAAGTACTGTGCCACTATCGCGGTACATATCGCGCATAGCTTCCCAACTGTTGCGTTTGAATGAGGAAATATCAAATTTTTTTCCGTCTTCAACTAAAACTACTTTTAATCCTGCAGCAGCAAGCTGGTATGCCATTGGTGCACCACCAGCACCACTACCAATAACCACCACATCAGCGGTTTCACGAAACTTGTTATCAAGTGTATTTGAGTCAACAATCATTTATTCACTTTATTTTCACTTTCTTTATATCCAAAATAGCCTATTTTATTCATCACCCGTTCATCACTGTAAAAAGACATGAGTAAAACAATGGAAGTAAGAAGATAAATTCCCCTAATGACATAATATTTATTTTCCTGCATTTTTAGTATAATTTTTTCACGGTGATCAAATCTCATTTTTGAGAAAAAACCAGGGGTTTTTAGCCAAAAGATAAGGTTTTTAAAAAGTGATTTTTGGGGTGTTATATTATTTTTTTCAAAATCTGAATAATGGCAATACAACAATGAAATCCAGGAGATGTATTCAAACACCCAAAGGTTAAAAAACAGAAACCACCTAACCTTGAAAGGGGCATGCGAAAGAAAATCCTCAAAAAAAGAAATAGTATCGATGTCTTTATATCCGTATGAAAATGCACCATCCTGCGGAACAAGAACTTCTGCTAATGCTTTAATTGTGCGGGTTTCGCGGTTGGAGAGATGTCCCATGCTTGAGAAATTGTTACAATCAAAATATTAAACGAATTTACAATAAAATAAATGAATTACTTGAATAATAGCGATTGAAATATAAAACAGTCTATTTTTTAACCTCACCCCAAGCCCTCTCCTTGAAAAGGGAGAGGGAGAATTGGTCTGTTTTATATTTCCATTCGGGTATAATTATTCAATCTTCTTCACAGAATAGTTTATTGAAAAAATATTGTTGGGGCTGAAACTGGCGCAGGGACACTCGTCATAATGATAATCACCCTTTGAGAAAAGAATAAAATCCGCCTGTTTTTCATTTAATTCTTTTGAATGATGAAGCCTACCAGCATTGCCAAGTAACTCATCCAAACAGCCACCTAAAAATACCCGAATAAGATTTCTGTTAAGTTCTTTTTTGATGATGGGAGTACAGGGAGAATGGTTATCTGTTATATGTCCGAAAAATTTATCCATTCCATCTGCTTCAAAGCCATGAGCCATGATATGGAATTGTTTATCTTCAGGAACGTAGATAGTATATTCAATATCGAGGTTCCATTTTTTCTTTCTTGTTTTTCCCATTCCCTGGTTTAAAATATCTTTTGTTTTTGAAAAATCATTCAGAAAAAAAAAGTTTCCGGCAACATCAAGAAACATTCTGATTTCTGCTTTGCTGAGAAATTCGTTAAAATGGTCGAAACGCAATTGATTAAAACGGATGTTGTATGTATGGATGGGATAATTTTCGGGAACTCCTGAACCTTTATCCCAGTATAGGTAGCATGTTTGTGCAAAAATAGCGGTATCATTTATTGCGCTGGTTTTCCACGGGATATTGATGGTCACAGTTCCTTCATCGGAATGAGTGGTGAATTTAACGTCAGCCGTAAAAGAGTTTCCTTTATGTGTTTTCATTATATATTTCAAAACTGCATCAGGAGAGGGTTTTGGGAGGGTATGTTTCACTATAAACACATAATCTTTTGAACTCATTTTTACGGGACGAACAAATGTTAGTGAATTAGGCCGGTTGTTATTAAAAGCTCCACCATCACCACTGGCAAAAATATCAATACGTGTAGCGAATTTATATGAATCGTCTATCTTAATTTTTTCAGGAAGTGCTCTTTGTGTAGCGACTAATCGTGCGGGGTGAATTTCAACTTCTGCCGGAGGATGGCCCCTATCCCACACCCATAATCCTTCAACATGAACCCAATCGCCTATTGTTGGCCAGTTCCATATTGTATCTTTTCGTTGATGTCCTGCACTGAAGAAACCACAACTTTTACCCTGACAGTTGAGTTCGGAACAGCAATTTCCATCATTGCTTTGCGCTAATCCAGTTTCCCATTCAACGCGAATGGTATGGTTTACAGCTGTATCGTATTTTTTTATAGTTTCATCCTGTTTATCGTAAATTTTATAAGAAAGAAGGTATCTGTAATCCTGGTCAGGAATTACATTCCATGTAATATCATGGGTGTAATGGAAAAGCGGGAGATCCTCAGCACTTACCGAGGGCACTTTTTTTTGATGGTCTACCAAGCCTTCCAGTATAGTAATAGAATCATAAGCTACAACTGGTCTCCATTCCGGGAATAACAAGCTTATATTCTTAACTTTTTCTATCCAAAGAAAATTAAAGGTATCTAAACAAGGGATGCAACTCTGTTCGGCTTCATCAGAACAATGGTAAATACACTGGTAATTGTGCTTAACTGTCTGTGAGTTCAGGCATAAGGTACAAATGAAAAAAGGCAAGAAAAAAATATACTTCATTTGAAATGATAAAAAGATTTAGAAGATGTTACAGATTTTAATTGCTCTAATTTATTTTATTTTCTGATATGCTTTAATAAGGATTATTCCAAACAGGAGATTTGAAGGGGGAGAAATCAACAGTCCGAAATGGGCGAACCAGGTGAGATGTTCAGCAAAATACCAATAGCACCAATCAGAAAAAATTTCGGTCAAACGGATACCAGCTACCAAAACAAGAAGATAAGAATATTTTTGCCAAAGCACCAACGCAGCGAGTTGAAAAATAAAAAATGCCAGCCATACAGCACCCATCCTTCTTATTATTCCAAGAGAATCGACATACTCAGTTCCATGCATTAACTTTACCCATAAATCAGGACGAAGAAGACAAATGGCTGAAAGGACTATATCTAAGATAACGAGAAATAACAGGAGGAGGTTAATGAATTTTATGTTAGGTTGTGAGTTCATAATATTGTATCATGCTACCCTTTCGGATGAGCTTGTTTATGTACGTTTTTGAGCTTTTCTACTGTATTGTGTGTGTATACCTGTGTGGCGGATAAATTAGCGTGCCCAAGCAGGTCTTTAACGGCATTTAAATCAGCTCCATTGTTGAGCATGTGTGTAGCAAAAGTATGACGTAACACATGCGGACTTTTTTTACCGGCTGTTGTTATTTGTGAAAGGTAAAAATTTACAAGTCGGTATACAAACTTTTCATACAGTTTTTTCCCTTTATTATTAGTAAACAGGTATTCATTGTTTTCATCGGGTTTTGATGAGAGATACCGCTGTATAAGCTGTTTTAAATTATTGCTGAAAGGGATGATACGTTCTTTGTTTCTTTTGCCTAAAACTTTTAGCTGGCAAGAATAGAGGTCAATATCAGATTGTTTCAAATTAACCAGTTCAGAGAGACGAATACCTGTTGCATAGAAAAGCTCAATAATTAATTTATTACGCTGGCCTTCAAAATCATTACCAAAGTTCATATTATCAAGTAAAGCACCCATTTTTTCCTTTTCAACGAAAACAGGTAATCTTTTAGACATTTTGGGTGAAAGCACTTTCAGCATAGGATTTTGAGCCATCTTATTCTGCCGTAATAAAAATTTATAGAATGTTTTAAGTGTAGTTATTTTTCGGTTTACGGAACGGGGAGTTAGTTTTTGTTCCATTAAATTTACTATCCAGGAGCGAATAATAGTGTGATTGACTTCAGTAATATCGCTTATCTGATAGGTGTTGGTGAGATAATCAAGAAATTGTTTTAAATCATTGGAATATGCTAGCAAGGTGTGATTAGAATGTCTTTTTTCATATTGGATGAATTGGAGAAATTCATTCCGGCATATTTGTATATCCATATAAAATAAAAGAGGAAAAACTTAATCTTTAACGCAAAATAACTTTAAAAGTTATATTTTAAAAAAATTAAATTTTTCCTCCGGAAAATATATTGTACAGAGTAAAGAATTTCTATGCTTCTTCTCCCGCCTGCATTTTTTGTCTGTAAATCGCTTTTTTCTTTCCTTCGCGATAAACAACTGATGGTTTAGTGAATTTAGAACGTTCACGTAATTCTTTCACAACGCCTGTTTTTTCAAATTTTTTTTTGAATTTTTTAAGTGCTTTCTCAATTGCTTCGCCTTCTTTAACTGGTACTATTAGCATTTTATAATTTTTGATTTTTAGATTTATTGAATCCTGACCTGTCGTCAGGACAGGTTTTTAATTTCAAGGGTGCAAATATAATAAAAATTATTCTAATTACCACTGTAATATTTTAGAAACTGATTAAAAATTTCTTTAAAAACTAAATTTGCCTATTCTGACCTCACCCCAGCCTCCGAAAGAAATTCGGGGGCAGGCTCCCTCCAAGGGGAGAGGGGAGGATGCTTCATTTTTATTTTAAAATTTCGCGGGCGATCACCATTTTTTGGATTTCAGAGGTTCCTTCTCCAATGGTACAAAGTTTAGAATCGCGGTAATATTTTTCTGCCGGGAAGTCTTTTGTAAAGCCATAACCTCCAAATATCTGAACAGCTTCTGTTGAGGTTCTAACAGCAACTTCTGATGCATAGTATTTAGCAAATGCTCCTTCTTTAGTCATTTTCAGCCCTTTATTCTTTTTATCTGCCGCCATGAAAGTAAGTAATTCTGCTGCTTCTACTTCAGTTGCCATAGTTGCCAGTTTAAAGGCAATAGCCTGAAACCGGGAGATTGGTTTTCCAAATTGTTCACGTTCTTTTGAATATTTTATAGCCGCTTCCAATGCTCCTTTTGCAATACCAACTGACAGTGCAGCAATGGAGATACGACCACCATCCAGAACTTTCATCGCCTGAATAAATCCTTCGCCTTCATTGCCCATCATTTGGCTTTTGTGTACACGACAATTGTCAAAAATAAGCTCAGCAGTTTCTGATGCACGCATACCCAATTTATTTTCTTTTTTGCCAGATTTAAAGCCGGGAGTGCCTTTTTCGATAATGAATGTGGACATTCCTTTACTATCACCTTTAGCACCGGTACGTGCAATCACAACTGCAACATTTCCTGTTATACCATGTGTGATAAAATTCTTTGAACCGTTCAGAACATAATAATCACCGTCTTTTTTAGCAGTAGTATGCATTCTGCCAGAATCAGAACCAGTACCTGTTTCAGTAAGTCCCCAGGCACCAATCCACTCGGCTGTGGCTAATTTAGGAAGGTATTTTTTCTTTTGTTCTTCGTTAGCGAACTGCAATATATGTCCTGTACACAGGGAGTTATGTGCAGCCATTGAAAGTCCAATGGAACCACATATTTTTCCTAATTCTACAATTGCTGTAACATATTCGGTATACGAAAATCCAGAACCACCGTATTCGGTTGGAACTAAAACACCCATTAATCCGAGTTCTCCCAGTTTTTTGAATACCTCTAAAGGGAACTCCTGTGATTCATCCCATTCCATCAAACGCGGACGGATATGGTCGTTACCAAATTTACGAATCATATCAGCAATCATTTGCTGATTTTCATTAATAGTAAAATCCATTTGTTGATTAGTTGTTGTATCGACAATCATAGCTGGTCACCTCTCCCCTACCCTCTCTCCTTCGGCAAATGCTCATGATAAACCCGGAGAGGGAGTAAATAAAGGATTTTGTTTAGGTTGTTATTATTTATCGGGTATCAAAAATATAAAATTTGAATTATACTGCCTAAGTAAAGTTTTCAAAATAACTTCCTCAATCCACGCACATATTTCGACAAGCTGCTAATGACACACTATGCAGCTTGTTGTTTTTCAATAACTTGCAGGTTGTATTTTTTTGCCAATCT
>JAHEXZ010000065.1 GCA_023251835.1 Bacteroidota bacterium
AGTTGCTGTTGATGCGTTAGTCAGCACAGGAATAGGGTTTACAGTTACCGTAATTGTAAAAGTTGAACCAACACAAGATCCTGTAGTGGATGTTGGTGTGATAACATAAGCAACAGACCCTGCCGATGAATTACCCGGATTGGTGAGTACCTGATTGATTGTGCCTCCGGAGCCTGCGCTGGAACCTGTTATACCACCATTTATTGTTCCTATTGTCCATGTAAAACTACTTGGTGTGCTTGAGGTTAATGAAATGTTAGGACCGCTTCCACTGCAGGTGTTTGCGCTAGCACTGTTAGTTACAGAAGGTGAAGGGTTAACTGTTACTGTTACTGCAGTAGGTGCACCTGCACAGGAGCCCCCAGTTGAAGCAGGAGTTACCAGATATTCTATACTACCGAATGCTGAATTGCTTGGATTGGTTAGTGTTTGATTGATTGTAGAACCAGAAGAAGCTGTAGCTCCACTGATATTGCCATTATTGGTTCCCAATGTCCAGCTAAAGCTACTCGCAATACTTGCCGACAATGCAACATTAGCGCTTGTTCCACTACATATTGTTGCAGTTGTAGCATTAGTTAATGAAGGAGCCGGATTAACCGTGACGGCAATTGTATAAGCCGTTCCCGCACAGGAACCAGAAGTAGAAGTTGGTGTAATAATATATGGTACAGTACCCGTTGCTGAATTACTTGGGTTACTTAATGTTTGATTAATTGTAGAACCGGAACTGGCACTTGCCCCCGTAATGCCACCTGTTATTGTTCCAATTGTCCAGCTATAACCACTTGGAGTGCTTGCCGTTAATGATATACTGGTAGAGGTGCCACTGCATATTGTTTTAGTAGCAGCATTGGAAACAACAGGTATTGGATTAACTGTTACCGTAATTATAAAAGAAGTACCCATGCATGAACCTCCGGTTGATGTAGGTGTAATAACATATTCAACAGTACCTGTAAGCGAACTGCTTGGGTTAGTTAGTGTTTGATCAATTGTGCCTCCTGAACCAGATCCTGAACCGGCAATAGCATTTGTTATGGTGCCTATTGTCCAGCTATAAGTGCTTACTGCGCTTGACGCTAACACGATGTTTGTAGATGCACCACTGCATATTGTTTTGGTAGCTGCATTGGTTACGGCTGGTATCGGATTTACATTTACCGTAATTGTAAATGCACTTCCTACACAGGAACCAACTGTGGAAGTTGGTGTTACAACATAATCAACACTGCCAGTAGCCGCATTACTCGGATTGGCTAATGTTTGATTGATGGTGGAGCCAGAGCCGGCAAGAGCACCGGTTATGCCACCGATGTTTGTTCCTAAAGTCCAGCTAAATGTACTGGATATGGTTGCTGTCAAAGATATATTGGGGCCGGTACTGCTACAGATGTTTGCAGCAGCTGCATTAGTAATTGCGGGAAGAGGATTAACAGTTACTGTGATTGTATAAGCGGCTCCTGCACAGGAGCCGGAAGTGGATGTGGGAGTTATAAGATAGGGAACTGTGCCGGGTGTTACATTGCCTGGATTAGTGAGGGTTTGATTAATTGTTACTCCTGAACTGGCACTGCTTCCTGTTATTCCGCCAGTTATTGAACCTATAGACCAGCTAAAGCTGCTTGCGGCACTTGCTGTTAATGATATTCCGGTTGAGGTACCGCTGCAAATACTTTTGGTAGCCGCATTGGTGACTACAGGGATTGGGTTTACGGTTACTGTGATTGTATATGGACTACCTGCACAGGAACCGCCTGTTGATGTTGGTGTTACTATATATTCAACGGAACCGGATATTGAATTGCTTGGGTTTGTTAAGGTCTGACCTATTGTCCCTCCTGAACCAGCTCCTGAACCGGTAATACTATTTGTTATAGTGCCTATTGTCCAGCTATAAGTGCTTACTGCGCTTGACGCTAACACGATGTTTGTAGATGCACCACTGCATATTGTTTTGGTAGCTGCATTGGTTACGGCTGGTATCGGATTTACATTTACCGTAATTGTAAATGCACTTCCTACACAGGAACCAACTGTGGAAGTTGGTGTTACAACATAATCAACACTGCCAGTAGCCGCATTACTCGGATTGGCTAATGTTTGATTGATGGTGGAGCCAGAGCCGGCAAGAGCACCGGTTATGCCACCGATGTTTGTTCCTAAAGTCCAGCTAAATGTACTGGATATGGTTGCTGTCAAAGATATATTGGGGCCGGTACTGCTACAGATGTTTGCAGCAGCTGCATTAGTAATTGCGGGAAGAGGATTAACAGTTACTGTGATTGTATAAGCGGCTCCTGCACAGGAGCCGGAAGTGGATGTGGGAGTTATAAGATAGGGAACTGTGCCGGGTGTTACATTGCCTGGATTAGTGAGGGTTTGATTAATTGTTACTCCTGAACTGGCACTGCTTCCTGTTATTCCGCCAGTTATTGAACCTATAGACCAGCTAAAGCTGCTTGCGGCACTTGCTGTTAATGATATTCCGGTTGAGGTACCGCTGCAAATACTTTTGGTAGCCGCATTGGTGACTACAGGGATTGGGTTTACGGTTACTGTGATTGTATATGGACTACCTGCACAGGAACCGCCTGTTGATGTTGGTGTTACTATATATTCAACAGCACCAGCAATTGAGTTGCTTGGATTTGTTAAGGTTTGATTAATTGTTCCTCCTGAACCTGAGCCTGATCCGGTAATGTTATTAGTTATCGTTCCTATAGTCCAGCTATAGTTACTTGCGGCATCTGAGGTTAAGGCTATATTGGTAGATGCACCGCTGCATATAGTTTTGGTGGCTGCATTGGTTACAACTGGTGTTGGGTTAACATTTACTGTGATGGTAAAAGGGCTGCCTGCACAGGAACCTCCTGTAGAGGTTGGAGTTACAACATATTCAACACTGCCGGTAGCTGCATTACTCGGATTGGTTAATGTTTGATTGATGGTGGAGCCAGAGCCGGCAAGAGCACCGGTTATGCCACCGATGTTTGTTCCTAAAGTCCAGCCAAAAGTGCTTGCTATACTTGATGTTAAAGATATATTAGGGCTGGTACCACTACAAATATTTGCAGCAGCTGAATTAGTAATTGCGGGAAGAGGATTAACAGTTACTGTGATTGTATAAGCGGCTCCTGCACAGGAGCCTGAAGTGGATGTCGGAGTCACAAGATAGGGAACTGTACCGGGTGTTACATTGCCTGGATTGGTGAGGGTTTGATTAATTGTTGCACCAGAACTGGCACTGCTTCCGGTTATGCCGCCTGTTATTGAACCTATAGACCAGCTAAAGCTGCTTGCGGCACTGGCTGTTAATGATATATTGGCAGAGGTGCCGCTGCATATTGTTTTGGTGGATGCATTGGTTACAACAGGGATGGGATTAACTGTTACTGTAATTGTATATGGACTGCCGGCACAGGAACCACCTGTGGAGGTTGGAGTAACTATATATTCAACTGAGCCAGCTATTGAGTTGCCTGGATTAGTTAATGTTTGACCTATTGTGCCTCCCGAACCTGCCCCTGAACCCGTAATACCATTGATTATGGTGCCTATGGTCCAGCTAAAAGTGCTTACTGCGCTTGACGCTAATACGATGTTTGTAGATGCACCACTGCATATTGTTTTGGTAGCTGCATTGGTTACAGCTGGCATCGGATTTACATTTACCGTAATTGTAAATGCACTTCCTACACAGGAACCAACTGTGGAGGTTGGTGTTACAACATAATCAACACTGCCGGTAGCTGCATTACTCGGATTGGTTAATGTTTGATTGATGGTGGAGCCAGAGCCGGCAAGAGCACCGGTTATGCCGCCTATATTCGCTCCAATAGTCCAGCCAAAGGTGCTTGCTACACTTGCTGTTAAAGATATATTGGGGCCGGTACTGCTACAGATGCTTGCAGCAGCTGCATTAGTAATTGCGGGAAGAGGATTAACAGTTACTGTGATTGTATAAGCCGCTCCTGCACAGGAGCCTGAAGTGGATGTAGGAGTTACAAGATAGGGAACTGTGCCGGGTGTTACGTTGCCTGGATTATTGAGTGTTTGATCTAACGTTGCTCCTGAACTGGCACTGCTTCCGGTTATGCCGCCTGTTATTGAACCTATAGACCAGCTAAAGCTGCTTGCTATACTGGCTGTTAAAGATATATTTGTAGAGGTGCCGCTGCATATTGTTTTGGTGGATGCATTGGTTACAACAGGGATGGGATTAACAGTTACTGTTATTGTGTAAGGGCTTCCTATACAGGAACCTCCTGTTGATGTGGGGGTTACTATATATTCAACAGAGCCGGTTATTGAGCTGCTTGGGTTAGTTAACGTTTGACCTATGGTTCCTCCAGAACCACTTCCTGAGCCGGTAATTCCATTTGTTATTGTTCCTATTGTCCAGCTAAAATCGCTTGCCGCACTTGAGGTTAATACTATATTGGTGGATGCACCACTGCATATTGTTTTGGTGGCTGCATTGGTTACGGCTGGTATTGGATTAACATTTACGGTGATTGTAAAAGGACTACCAACACATTGCCCGGTCACTGATGTTGGTGTAACAACATATTCAATACTGCCAGTAGCAACATTACTTGGATTAGTGAGAATTTGATTGATTGTTGCTCCGGAACCTGCAAGAACACCGGTTATGCCTCCTGTATTTGTTCCTAAAGTCCAGCTAAATGTACTGGATATGGTTGCTGTCAAAGAAATAGCCGTTCCGACCCCGCTACATATAGCCTTTGTGGCGGCATTGGTAACTGTTGGAGGTGTAATAACTGTTATGGAAAGTGTATTACTGTTAGTAGTACAAGCTACTGAATTTAATGTACTTGTGGCCACCCTTCTGTAGTATACATCAGCAGCTAAACCAGCACCCGGATCATAATCCGTACTGTTTGCACCCACATTAACAGGAGAAGAGAATCCTAAATCAGTGGCTGTTTGCCATTGATAAGAAATTGTTGCTCCACCCGGCCCGGTAGAAGCCGCTCCGGATATATTGGCCGGATTTGCAGGAGAACACATCAATGTATCGCCAGCTGTAGTGAATGAAATAACGCCTGCAGTAGCATAATTCAGTATTGAAGTAAGGGTTGCATGAGTAGTGTCATTTACATCCCCGTTTATTACAGAAGTTCCACCAGTTCTTGTAATGTTGACAGGCCCTGTTGCTGCAGTAACTGCTCTTATCTGAATAGCACTTAATGTAATGGTATCAAAACCCGCAGTACCGCTTCCGTTAATTGTTAGTGTTATTGTACTTGGGTCTGTAAGTTGATAAGGGTTTAGCGAAGTAATATCTGTTCCTGAAAAAGAAGCACTCCCCTGATTCATAAACTCGAAACCTGCAGGTGCAGAAATAATAAGAGTTCCAAAAGTTGAAATATTACCTGCTGCACTTTCTGCAATAACAATATCTCCTAGAGCTACATTTCCGGAAGGAAACGAACAAGTAGTAATTGTTAGCGATGGAGCAGTGATTGTAACCTGTGCAAAACTATATGAAACGGATACAACTGATAGTAATGCAACAAGCAACAACCTGATAACTATCCCCTGATTCCTTATGTTGTTATTACTATTGGAAAAGTAATTGTTTTTCATATGAAGATTTCCAATTTATTATACTATGAAAACTACCCAAGAGCAAACATGGCAATAACTTTTAATAGTACAAAACAAGAAAACGATATACTATATTAATAAATAGTTTACGTAAAATTCAGATAAATGTTTCATTATCAATAAGTGCCCCATAGCTAACTATCACAGAATCAAAAAAATATAAAAAACAAAAATACATATTTTAATAGAGAGGTTCCTATTTAGACAAATTATTCAAACAAGAACAAAACATAAAACAAGGCCTTGTTTTTCAAATGAATTTAATCTTGCTTCTGTTTTGCAAATAAATGATTTTCAGCAACTTAATTCAATTCAATAGCTATAACCATTCGACTTAAGCTTTAATTTATTTACTTTGTACTATTCTTAAGAAAAGGATTTTTAGAATTTATTCAATTAAAAAAAATAAAGTGAAAAAAATTATACTATCATTTGCCGTATATCTATTGAGCTTACCGGCTTTAATAGCCGGAGGTTTTCAGGTTAACTTACAGGGACAGAAGCAGGCTGGAATGGGGCATACAGGTACCGGTTTATTATCAGATAATTCGACTATTCTGTTTAACCCGGGTGCAATGTCATTTTTAGATTCACTAAGAGGAGTTTCATTGGGTACAAGTCTTATTTTTCCACGCACTATTTATTTAGAGCCTTATCCTGGAACCTATACAGCAACAATAGAACATCACGTTTCAACTCCGATTACTTTATATGCTTCTTTTAAGGTTGGAAAAAGTGATAAACTCACTGCAGGATTGGGTGTGTATAATCCTTTTGGAAGCAGGTTACAATGGGCAGATGATTGGAAAGGTCAGTTTCTGATTCGTGAAATTGATTTGAAAACATTTTTTATTCAACCTACTTTGTCTTATAAAATAAATGAAAAATTAGGTATTGGGATTGGTTTTGTTTATGGTACCGGTGATTTTAGTTTACGCAAAGGTATACCCGTACAAGATAGTTTGGGTAATTATGGCGAAGGGAAATTAATTGGAAAAGCAAAAGGATATGGATTTAATGTCGGTATTTACTTTAAAGCAACTGAAAAATTTTCTATTGGTATTGATTACCGTTCGCAGGTAAATGTAAAAGTAGATGAAGGTAGTGCAGAATTTACTGTTCCGAGCGCGTTGGCAGAATATTTCCCATCAACAACATTCTCTACTCAACTACGGTTGCCGCAAATGGCTACGTTAGGATTTGGTTATGTTGTTAATGATAAAATGAAAATGGCGGTAGATATAAATTATGTAGGCTGGCAATCATACGACTCATTGATTATTGATTTTGAACAAAATACTGATAAGTTAGCAGATATCCATTCGGCACGTATGTATAAAAATGTGTTTATTTTCAGAATTGGAGGTCAATATAAGTTAAATGACAAGTGGACAGTTCGGCTCGGCTCCTATTATGATATGACACCTGTACAATCAGGATATTTTACACCAGAAACACCGGATGTAAACAAAATTGGTATTACTTCAGGAGCATCGACAAAAATCACAAAAAAAATTAATCTCGATCTTTCACTCTTATTTATTGAAGGTATGAAACGCACCAACACAAGTATAGAAACCGGATTTGGCGGCACATACAAAAGCAGGGCAATTATACCCGGTTTCAGCCTGGAATATCGCTTTTAACAAATCAATTTTATTCTTAACCGCCAAATTTGGAAGCGAATTTTTTTCATTCATTAAAAAAGTGTGTTTTTACTCTTCTTTGGTTGCTTGTTATTTATACGTGTACAGCACAAATGATCAATAACAAGCCAATAGATATTCCGGTTGGCCCAACAACATTTAGCTCTGATTTTATAAAAAAAAACAAGATCAAAAGCATTGCTATTTCTATTGTTGACAAACCAGATGGCACTGTAATTATTGATAAAGGCGAAAGCAGGGGATACGAGTTTGATGAATCAGGAAATGTTGTACGTTATTATTATACAGTTTTTAACAGCGTGCAAAAAGAAGATATAGAAATTCCGGCATTAAAAAAAAGAGGGAAAATAATCCGGGAGGCAAGAACGCGTACTGTAACAAAATATATTAACGATACTGTATTTGTTACTCTATTTTACGACAATCAAAAACGAATAATTATAAAACGGATTCGACTGGAAGATTATTCTGATGCTTATTATTATGAGTATAATGAAAAGGGACAGATAAAAAAAGAACTGCATTGCAAAGAAACGAATGTAAGTGAGAACAAACGGGAATTTAAATTAGGAGTGCAAACAATACTATCAACCGAAACATTCGAATATGTGGCACTTACACCAATACAAATAAAAAAAAGATGTTTCAATGACGAAGGTCGTGAGTACAAAAAAGCAATTATAAACTATGATACTAAAGGAAATAAGCTATCTGAAAATTATGAATTTATTGTAAGCTGGATGCACCAGGAAACAACCTGGCAATACGATGATAGCGATAAACTTATAAAACGAAGCTTTCTAAGCAATGAAGCAGGTGAAATAAATGAATATTCAATTTATGAATATTCAAAAAATGCTGCTGTAGTTACTGAAACAAAATTTAAAAATAACACACTTACTGATGAAATTAATTATTTGTATGATGATGTGAATATGCTTATTAAATCAGAAGTAAACAGAGATCATATAAACTTATCTGTAGGAATTGTAAAATATGTTTATACTTTTTATCATTAGCAGCGTTTTTACTTCGCTCAATACAGATCATAACAAAACTCTTGTATACTTCGACTGAATGAGTTTGCAAAAACCAGCAAACTCATTCGCTCGGAATGACAGTTAAATTAATCCTGAGACAGCCTCTACAAAGGAAATTATAGATTTGAGGTTTACTTTTTACAAAACTGCGTTTTCTGTTTTTTTAATTTTTTCAAGCGCTTGTTTTATATCATAAATAATGTCTTCGTAATTTTCTACACCAATTGAGAGCCGTATCATTTTTTCAGAAATAGAAAGTTCTTGTCTTAATTGTTTATCAACATCAACATGAGTCATGGTTGCAGGATGTTCGGCTAAACTTTCAGTACTACCAAGACTAACAGCAAGTTTTATAAGTTTTAAAGCGTTTAGAAACTGAAAAGCTTCTTTTTCCGTTCCTTTTACATCAAAAGAAATCATTCCTCCATTGGTTAAGCATTGCTTATTTTTGATATTGAATTGTTCACCATCTTTTTCTTTTAAATTTCCGAGAAAATACACTTTTTCTACAGAAGGATGGTTATTTAAAAATTCAACCACTTTGTTTGCGTTAAAAGCCTGTATATCCATTCTTGCTTTTAATGTTTCCAAACTACGCATTAGCAGCCACCCTGTATTGGGACTGGCCATATTGCCGAGAAATGTTCGCAAACCTTTCACTCGTTTTATTAAATCTTTTGAACCTAAACAGGCACCGGCAATCACATCGCTATGTCCACCTATATATTTTGTTGCTGAATATAAAACCAGATCAGCGCCATGTTTTAACGGGTGTTGCCATAAGGGCCCCATATAGGTGTTATCAACAGCCAAATAAATTTCCTTATCTGTTGAGAAGTGCTTTGCAATTTCTTTACTACAACTTATGTCAATTAAATCATTGGTAGGATTTGCAGGAGTTTCAATATAAATCATGGCTAACCTGTCTGCCAGGCCTGAGTTTTCTATTAGATTGATTATTTCATTTTTTGTTTGTCCAACTCTAAATTCTATTACATTAATACCAAATTTGGGAAGTATTTTTTTTATAAAATGGTCACTTCCACCGTAAAGAGGACTGCTTATAAGAAGTAAATCACCGGGTTTTAAAAACTCCAATAAAACGGTTGTAATTGCGGCCATTCCACTCTCAAAAACTGCACACTCTTCTGCTTCGTCCCAAAGCGTGAGCCTGTTTTCTAAAATTTCAAGATCGGGGTTATTAATGCGACTATAAATAAGCCCTAACTCCTCTCCTTCATCCTGTTGCCTGTGACCATATGCAACTTCAAAAAAAGCCTTTCCTTCTTCAGCACTTTTAAATACAAATGTTGATGTTTGAAATATCGGACTTTTAATCGCTCCTTCGGAAAGTTCAGGTTTATAGCCATATGACATCATTAAACTTTCCGGTTTCATTTTTCTATTCATTTTTATTTGTGATTTGTTGTTGATACAAGTTTTATACTTCATCTGAATCTGCCAGGATTCAGTATCTCTCTCAATAATAAATATTGAGTTTGTAAGACATAAAGATAGGCAAAGATTAACGTACATAATATGATGGTTGATAAGAAAAAAAATACTGAATCTATATGAATGAGGTTCAGTCGTAGAAATTTTTACTCATAATTAAGAACCTAATTTATATTATACTACTTTATGTCTGGCATGATTATTATCCAAATATGAAATTTTATAATACACCTATATAAGTTTTAAAAAATACAGTAATTATTCTTTTACCAAAACAAAAAACACATGAAGTTTATAAAATTTCAGCATTTAATATGGCCTGCATTCAGTATAGCATTTATTTCATGTTCGGGTGAGCTTAAAGAAGAAACTAAACAGCAACAGGTTAACATTGAGGAATTAACAAAGAGCCAACCTGAAGTGCATGGAACAATGGTTAAAGAGGAAGAGATTATGTTTTCCAATCCTCTTAATGCCGAATGGGTAACGACAGGAAAATCAATATATGAAATAAAATGCCAATCCTGTCATAAACTAACTAACGAAAGGCTTGTAGGACCCGGGTGGTCCGGAGTCACAAAAAAAAGAACTCCTGCATGGCTAACCAATATGATAACCAATGTTGACATGATGTTGGAATCAGATACTGAAGCACAAAAACTTTTAGAGTTGTGCTTAGTTCGTATGCCTAATCAAAACCTCACCAGGGAAGAGTCAAGAGAAGTTATTGAATTTATGCGAAAAAATGATGGCGAAAAATAATGTCAACTAATGAATAGAAACAAATATATATATATATGAGAACTACGAAAACAATTTTATTTTCCCTTACAATTTCACTTATTATGAGTCTTCACCAGGGATGTAAACCCAGAAAGCCCGGAAGTGTTTTAATAGATGGCGATGCAGCATCTAAGGTTTATATTGCTCCCGGTAAATATGATGAATTTTACAATTTTGTATCCGGAGGTTTTAATGGACAAATGAGCGTTTATGGCTTACCTTCCGGCAGATGTTTAAAAATTATTCCGGTTTTTTCTGTTTCTCCTGAAAATGGTTATGGATATAGCGAAGAAACAAAACAGATGTTAAACACATCTCATGGTTTTGTTCCCTGGGATGATCTGCACCACATTTCATTATCACAAAAAAATGGTGAATACGATGGCAGATGGGCATTTGGAAATGGGAATAATACACCACGTATTGCACGTGTTGATCTGAAAACTTTCCGGACAGCAGAAATCATTGAAATTCCAAATACAGGAGGCAATCATTCTTCTCCTTTCATTACAGAAAATACAGAGTATATAATGGCAAGCACTCGTTTTAGTGTTCCTATTGGAAATAAAACAGATGTGCCTATCGGAACTTATAAAGAAAATTTTAAAGGTACTGTAAGTTTTATAAGTGTAGATCCAAATTCCGGTCGTATGAGCATCGCCTTTCAGCTTTTACTGCCGGGAGTAAATTTTGATTTAGCAAGAGCAGGAAAAGGAAAGTCTCATGGATGGTTTTTCTTAAGCTGTTATAATTCTGAGAAAGCAAATACTCTTCTGGAAGTTAATGCATCACAAAAAGATAAGGATTTTATTATGGCTATCAATTGGAAAAAGGCAGAGGAATATCTTAAAGCCGGAAAAGGTGAAAAAGTATCTAATGTTAAATACGCTCATAATGTGCTGGATGAAAAAACACACATTACCCATTCTGAAATTTTGACCGAAGTAACTGTTCTTGATCCAAAAGAATTACCTGGTATTGTTTATATAATACCCTGTCCCAAATCACCTCATGGCTGTGATACGGATCCAACAGGAGAATACATTGTAGCCAGCGGTAAACTTGCTGCCGTTATCCCTGTATTTTCTTTTACAAAAATGCAGCAAGCTATTGCCAACAATACTATTGAAGGGGACTATGATGGTTTTCCGGTTTTAAAATATGAGGCTGTGCTTCATGGAGAAGTACAAAAGCCGGGATTAGGGCCATTACATACAGAATTTGATGCCAATGGAAATGCCTATACAACAATGTTTGTATCGTCTGAGATAGTGAAATGGAATATTGAAAAGCTCGAAGTGCTGGACAGGGTTTCAACCTATTACTCTCCCGGACATTTATGTATACCTGGAGGAGATACAAAGAAACCGTGGGGAAAATATGTGATTGCTTATAATAAAATTACAAAAGATCGTTACCTGCCAACCGGGCCGGAACTCGCACAAGCTGCGCAATTGTATGATATAAGCGGTGAAAAAATGAAATTACTGCTTGACTTCCCTACTATAGGTGAACCGCATTATGCAAATGCTATTCCTGCTGAACTGATAAGCAAAAATTCAAAAAAAATATACAGGATTGAAGAAAACGAAAATCCTTATGTTTCCAAAGGTGAAGCCAAAGCAAAAGTAGAACGCAAGGGAAATGAAGTTCATGTGTATATGACAAGTATTCGCTCTCACTTTGTTCCAGATAATATAGAAGGAGTAAAACTTGGAGATAATGTATATTTTCATCTGACTAACCTGGAGCAGGATTGGGATGTTCCTCATGGATTTGCAGTAAAAGGAGCTAACAATGCCGAAATTTTAACCATGCCTGGTGAAACTCAAACATTAAAATGGACTCCGGACAGAGTTGGAGTTTTCCCATTTTATTGTACCGATTTTTGTTCTGCTCTTCATCAGGAAATGTCGGGTTATATAAGGGTTTCAGCACAAGATGCAAATGTCCCGATAACTTATAGCACAGGCCAAAAATAATTAATTCTATCGGAAATAATTTTGTGGGTCCTATTTTAACACCATTATAATCCCCCGATAGGAAGCGATTCCGATTCACTTTGTGATTGATATTATTTAAATAGCAGATATAATCAAGTGGCCACAAATAAATAAAAATATGAAATTAAAATACGCTTCCAGAGTAACTATAGCTATTGCGTCATTGGGTTTAATAATAACTTATTTCGTACCATTTTGGGGGATATATTTATTTGCCCCCCAATATCCCGAAGGCCTCAAGATGAACATTTGGTTGCACAAGCTAACAGGCGAAGTTGATACTATAAATGGATTAAACCATTACATAGGGATGAAACATATTAACCCTGATATGTTTCCTGAATTTGACTTTCTGAATTACATTGTTGGATTTTTTATTGCATTTGGATTAATAGTTGCATTAACGGGTAACACAAAACTATTACTTGGTTTTCTTATACTGTGTCTTGTGGGAGGCACAGCCGCAATGGTAGATTTTTATATATGGGGATATAATTATGGACATAATCTTGACCCCCAAGCCCCCATTCAAATTCCTGGTTTTTCATACCAGCCACCTTTGGTTGGCCACAAGCGCCTTCTCAATTTTGATGCATATTCTTATCCTGCCCTGGGAGCATGGATATTCATAGCTATGGGAATTATAACCGGTATTATTTGGTTTTTTGAAACTTTTAAAATTAGAAACAGAACAAAAATTATGAGAAAATATGCTATTCCTATAGTGTTGGTCGCTGCCCTTTTAATTGGTTGCCAAATAGAACCGGAGCCAATTAATTACGGAAAAGATGATTGTGCATATTGTAAAATGACAATTATTGATTCCAGATATGGAGGAGAATTATTAATGAAAAAGGGCAGAGTATTTAAATTTGATGATATTTCCTGCTTAGTGAATTATTTGAAATCAAACCAAATAGCCCCCGGCCAAATCAAATTGACCTTGTTAAGCAATTATTTAAAACAAGGTGAATTTCTTACTATTTCCAATGCCACCTTATTAAAAGGAGATCGGATAAAAAGTCCTATGAATGGTAATATAGCCGTTGTTGAAATTTCCGAAGCAGCATCATCAGAAAAAGCAATAAATGGCCATACGTTAACCTGGCAGCAGTTTTATGATAATAATTAATCTTTTTTATAAATGAAACGAACGATTACGTTTATCCTCTATCTTCTTTTTATTGATATCCTGTCTGCCACTACTTTTCATATTGGAACCCGATACCCGATTAAATCAATAAAAGAAGCTGTCAGATTAAGTTCAGGCAATGATAGTATAATTATTCATAAAGGAACTTATAGAGAAAACAATATTGTTATTACTCATCCCATAATAGTTATTGGTATTGGCGCACCGATAATTGATGGAGAAAATAAATATGAACTGTTCATCATTAGTTCCAAAAATGTTTTTATAAAAGGATTACACTTCAAAAATTCAGGATGTTCAGCATTGAATGATTATGCTTCAATTAAAATAATCAATTCATCAAATGTTTCAGTTATCGAGAATCAGATTGACAATGCCTATTTTGCGATACACGTTTCCAATTCCAACTTCTGTACTATCAAAAACAATATTATCAATGGACTTCGCAAGCAGGAACAAACAACAGGTAACGGCATTCATCTTTGGAAATGCAGCAATTTTTTAATAGAAGGAAATGCAATCACCAACCACAGAGATGGGATTTATTTTGAATTTGTAACCGATTCAAGAATTCAAAAAAATAGTAGTGAGAATAATATCCGCTATGGTTTACATTTTATGTTTTCTCATAACGATGAATACTATAATAATTTATTTCAGAATAATGGTGCAGGAGTAGCGGTTATGTATAGTAAAAATGTAATGATGAAATACAACACATTTAAATATAACTGGGGTGCATCATCATACGGACTATTATTAAAGGATATTTCTGATAGTTATATCAGTTCCAACATTTTTAGTAAGAACACTGTTGGAATTTATATGGAGGGTTCCAATAGAATTAACATAAATAAAAGTTCATTTCAGGAAAACGGATGGGCAATAAAAGTGCAATCTAACTGTGATGAAAATAAATTTCATGACAATAATTTTTACGGAAACACTTTTGATGTTTCCACCAACGGATATTCCAGCCCAAATAAATTCTATAATAACTACTGGGATAAATATGAAGGTTATGATATGAATAAAGACGGGATAGGAGATGTGCCTTATCATCCTGTAAGTTTATATTCCAGGATTATTGAAAATACCCCCGGCACTTTATTTTTATTAAAAAGTTTTGTTATTCTATTGTTAGATACAACCGAAAAAAGTTTACCTACCCTAATCCCTGAAAATCTGAAAGATACCAGACCACTTATTAAACCTCTTGTAATATGATAAAGATAGAGCAGTTGAATAAGCACTTTAAAAGATTAGATGTGCTTTGTGATATTTCTGTTTTTTTATCAAAAGGACAAGTGATTTCTCTTATTGGGCCAAATGCTTCAGGTAAGACAACGCTTATCAAATGTTTATTAGGTATAGTAAAGCAAGACAGTGGCATTATTTATTTTAATGAAAAGAATATAAAAGGCGATTGGAGTTATCGTCATCATATTGGATACATGCCTCAAATTGAGCGTTATCCTGATAATATTCAGATAGGTCAATTAATTAACATGATGAAAGATATTCGAAACAATGTAAATACCTTACCTGATGAAGAGTTAATTGAAAAGTTTGAGCTCAACAAAATTTTTATATCAAAGACGCGCTCTCTTTCCGGAGGAACCAGACAAAAAGTAAGTGCAGCTCTTGCATTTCTTTTCAGCCCGGAAGTTCTTATTCTGGACGAGCCAACAGCAGGTTTGGATCCCCTATCAATTGAAATATTAAGAGAAAAAATATTGAAAGAAAAAGAAAAAAATAAGCTGATTATAATAACATCTCACATATTGAGCGATATAGACGGGCTTGCATCTCATATAATGTATCTTCAAAATGGACAATTAATTTTTTTTAAAGACATAAATGCTATAAAACAGGAAGTTGGCGAGGATCGATTAAGCAAAGCTATTGTGGAAATAATGAAACAGAAAAAGTCATTGTACAAAAGAAAAAATGAAAAATGAATAAAACGGTCAAATATGTGCTCTATGATATTTTCAGAAGCAGAATATTAATTGCCTATGCCTGTTTGCTCTTTCTGATCTCATTCAGTTTAATGTCGTTTGAGGAAAATCCAAGTAAAGGACTAATGAGTTTACTAAACATTACACTTATTGTAGTACCATTAATCAGCATAATATTTGGAACAATCCATTTCTATAATTCCAATGAATTTATAGAATTATTATTATCGCAACCATTCAGCCGTTCAAGCATATTTTTTAGTCAATATATGAGTGTTTCTGCCTCTCTTTCATGTGCATTTATAATTGGAATGGGTATTCCAATTATTATTTTTTCACCCGGCACAATAGGAACGACATTAATTATAACTGGCTTATTACTAACAATGGTGTTTGTATCTTTAGCGTTTCTCAGTTCTGTATTTGTAAGAGATAAAGCAATGGGAATAGGTTTTGCGCTCCTGTTATGGTTTCTTTTTTCTCTAATTTATGATGGTTTAATATTGATGCTGATAGTATCGTTAAGTGACTACCCTATAGAGAAACTTACACTTATTTTAGCTTCTTTTAATCCTATTGATTTAGGAAGAATTTTTGTCATGCTTCAAATGGATGTTTCAGCAATGATGGGGTACACCGGTGCAGTATATAAAGATTTTTTTGGAAGCTCAACAGGAATGATTTATACATTTTTAATCATGTTTCTTTGGATATTATGGCCTCTTTTACTGGCCAACCACAGGTTTAATCAAAAGGATTTATAAAACAGACCTCTTCTGAAATTAATTTGTTGGCCTAAATATCATAATTTAAAACCTATACCTTACAGCTATATTTATATCATAGCTATATGGGTATTGTTTAAATCGTTCCTCTTTGCGGTATATTGATTGTAAAAAACGAGTATAACCAGGCTGTATAAGCAAGCTCCATTTGTCATTAAGTTTCAAACCGATATCAATTTTAGCTCTGGCAGCGATAATTATAGGGGAATACACATTTCTGGCACTATTTGTTATGTATTGCTGTTTCTCCGGGTCAAACCATGTTGATTGTGCAGTTATTAAATAATTAAGAACAACACCAACATTAGGAGTAAAAAACCATTTTTCTTTTATATTAAAACGGTAACCAAACATGAACGGCAGTTTAAAATACTGATATTTGTTCTGGCCTGATTTTTCGGCAACAGCAGCTTGTTGTTGTTCTGTCTGAGGAACCAAAATTACTGTAGTATCAATATACACCACAGAGTCTATAATTGTGTCATAGATAATCGTTGTATCATACCAGGTATAAAAAATACCCTCCTGACCCTGATAGTGAAATTTCTCTCCTTTAGTATCAATGCCAAGTCCTAAACTAATCTGGTATTTATCGTTAATAACTGCCCCAAAATCAAATCCGCCATTATATGTAAAAAATGATTTTTCATTGCTGTCTCTTCTTGAAACAAGGATATTATTTTCCGGGTTTAGAATACGGAAGGATTGTGATGGGCCACCATTTATTTCGGCAAAAAAGTTGAATTTTTCTGATGCTTCATTTTCCGTTATTGGTTGTTTGTCTGCATTATTTTGTTTTGCTGTGTCAACACTTTTTTCAGAATTCATTACAATCGTTGTATCGTTTTTTGAAGTGATAGTATCTACTATAGACTGTAATGTATTATCTGAGGCGGAAGGAGCCTTTTTATTTGCTTCAGATACTATTATTTTTTCCGTAATAGTAGTTTTAGCCTTTTCTGGCTGAGGATTGCTGGCCAATTCATTTTTTTCAGATAAGGTTTGTACATTGGTTCCAGAATATTTATCAGGCAAGGCCCTTTCATCAGCCAATTTTGAAGCACTTATTTTCTCTTTTTTATTTTTTTCTGCCAGTTGAGTAGCAAATCCTGTTTTCTCCTGTTTTTGTTTGACAGAGGTATCATGAGTAGTGATAACTTTTCTTTCATTATTATTCACTACACTTTCTTCTTCTTTAGCTGTAAAACCAATGTGTTTTACTGGTGCATTTTTTGTTTGAGGAGGTTCGTTGTTTTTTAATTGTTTAGCAGGTATGCTTTCCTCCGCTTTGTTTTTCATAACACCAACAGTATCGGTATTTTCTGCAATCTTTTTAAATTTTTTAGAAACAATACCCTCGATGCTTCCACCTGTATCTGCCAGATTTGATGGGATTTTTATAGTTTTAGAATCATTCTCTTTAACAACAGTGCTATTATTATAGCCATCTTTTTCTCTACTAAAAAAATAATGGAATACTCCTGTAGTTGTCACCATAAACCCCAATACAGCCAATAACCAGATCCAAAATCCAAACCTGCGTTTGCGTTTCCCTGGTATATTCAGATCCTTTTTAATATCAGCCAATAACTTATCCGAAACAGGGAGTTCTACATTTTCGAACTTGTTTCTGAATAACTCATCCAGCTTATGGTAACCGTCACTCATTTGGAAATCGTTTTTTTACTTTGAAGCGTTTTCTTTAGAAATGTTCTTGCCTTAAATAGTTGAGATTTTGATGTTCCTTCTGAAATATTTAAAGCTTCTGCAATTTCTTTATGCGAATACTGGTCTATCGCATACAAATTAAAAACTACTTTATAACCTTCCGGAAGTGAATTAAGAGCTTCCATCAACTCTTCGAGTGTATAACTTTGTTCTGCATCCACATCATCAGCATTATCATTTTCAACAGAAGCAGTAAACTCAGCCATTTTCTCACTCTCTTTTTTTATTGAATTATAATAATTAATTGCCGTATTAACTACAGTTCTTCTTAACCATCCTTCGAAAGACCCTGTATTTTCAAAAGATTCTATTTTCTTAAACACTTTCACAAATGCTTCCTGAAGTACGTCTTCGGCTATATGTGAATCATTAACATAACGAAAAGCAACCCATTTCATTTTTGATGCGTATTTTTTATACAGTATCTCAAATGCAACAATACTACCCCGTTTGTATTCCCCTATAAGAGCAAGATCGTCTTTCATAATTCAAAAATAAACTATTTAAGCAATCTTTCTATACTCTATATCTATAAAAAATACACCATCTCCTATTCACAAGACAGACATTTTAAAGATTGGTTGCCTGAAAAAAAATAAATTTTTTCTTTTGTTTTTTTCAGGCAACCAATGTGTTTTCTGCCTGTTATCTATTCAGAAAACAATAATTCATCGATTAATAACTAACAAAATAATATCACTATGGAAACAAAAGTAAATATCTCAAAAATCAATGTGTTAAAACTTATAAAAGGTTTAGCCGCTGGACAGTTCATCGAGCTGTATAAAACAAATGCAAGAAACCTACGGGATTTATTATTGGTAGGTGTATCAATAGTATTTTTTAGCTGTACTCTTTATTATGCCATTGTTACCAGTAAAAATATTTCTTCACAGGCAACTGAGTATAAACAGGTGAGCCCAAATGTTAAAAACCAAAACTAGTCAATCAATTAATTATTAACTTAAACATCACAAAACCATGAAAACATCTGTGAAATTAATGATTGTTGCTGCAACAATAACAACTGTGACCATTCTGAGTTGTAAAAAAGAAAGAATGAGCCCAACTCCGACTCAGGGAACAACTCAAAATTTATCTGCTTTATTTGAGCAAAAGGCTGCTCCGAAACAAACGTTCACTATTGATGCCAATCAATATCAAACTATAACGGGTGCTAAAGGCACCATCCTGAATATTCAGCCGGGAAGTTTTAAAAATCTTTCAGGGCAGGTTGCTACCGGAAATGTTACAATTGAATTGAGGGAAATCTATTCAAAGGCAGATATGATTTTCAGCAAAGCACCAACCGTATCAAATGAAAAGTTATTGGTTTCGGGTGGGGAATTGTTTATTCAGGCTTTTCAAAATGGGTCATCCTTGTATCTTGCTTCATCCAATAGTATAAGTGCAATGGTACCAGCAATAAATCCCGGGCCAATGAAAGAATTTTACGTTAATTGGTCATCCTGGCAAGGAGAAGAGTGGCAGTCATTGAATTGGCAGTCGCCAGAAGCATTCAATGATAGTATAATTTTAATAGATGACACTACTAATTTTGACAGTACTAATTATGTATATCCAACTTATTATTATTTTAATATAGATGGTTTAAATTGGATCAATTGCGATTATTTTTATGATAGTCCGGGACCATTTACAGATATAGAAGTAGTTGTTCCCCCCGCATTCAGTGGAGCCAATTGTGAAGTGTTTGTTTCTTTTGATGGCTTAAATAGTGTAGCGGGTTTAGCTGATTATGATGTCAATCACTCATTTGAGGCTTATTCAAATTTTCCGCAGGGTTTAAATGTACATATTGTTGCAATCGCCAATATTAACGGACAATATTATTCGGCTTTTGTTCCCGCAACACTTAGTGCAAACTTTTCAACTAATATTACACTTACGGCAACCACTATGTCACAGATTATTGCTGATGTAAATGCACTGCCTTGATAAAATTTATTCTAAAGAAGCTGTCTAAAAAGTATAATTTCCGTGCTTATTTTCAAGCGGAGCTGCATGAAGCATATTGTAAACCAAGGGAAGATTTCTGCCCGCATGGCGGGGCTACCAATGACGTATTTTAAAAAATTAGCCCCTGGAAATGACAGGTTAAATCACTTTTTAGACAGGCTTCTTCATTAATCAATAGCCTTTTTCTTTTTTCCGACAATAAAATCTTTCAAATAAAAAGGCTCAAAATAAGCTACATCTTCAACTATTTTATTTTTAAATGCCTCCTCTGAGAGAGTTATCATATCTGCTGCCGATGGAACAATTTCATCAATAAAAACAGCATTTTTATTACCAGCTAAAACTTTCTTACACTTCCCTGCACCATTGCCAAAAAAGTAAATTACATTTTTACTTAATAAATGAGCAAAAGAGTTTTCATCAATTATTTCTGCTGCGGTGGGTTTTATTATTTTGTTTGAGGAATCATAAATAGCACAATATACTTCCATTCTGCGGGCATCGAACATAGGGCAGAATAGTGCTGATTTTATTTGTTTTTTTTGTGAAACTACCCGGGAAAGGTACTGCAAGGTATCAATGGCAATCAATGGTTTATTTAGCGAATAACAAAGTCCTTTGGCTGTGCTCACGCCTATCCGTAAGCCGGTATATGATCCGGGGCCTTTGCTGATAGACACAGCATCAATATCTGCAAACTTAGCACCGGTTTGTTTCATTGCATCTTCAATAAAAAGTGTAAGATTTTCCGCATGAGAATAATCTCCATCCTGCTCTTTCAGTGCAAGTAATTGCCCATCTCCAGCAAGTGCTACACTGCAAACCGTGGTGGCCGTTTCTAAATTTAAAATCAAAGCCATCAAAAAAACTTTATATAATTTCTAAGCTAATGTTAAGTTAAACCTGTTTTGCCATATAGTCGGTCATTCCGAACTTGTTTCTGAATCCTATAGATGCTGAAACAAGTTCAGCATGACTTTGCGTCAATTTATGATAAACATAACACTAAACAGAATTGATGGACTGCCCTAATTTTTCGCTCCACTAAACAACTCTGCTTTATCAACTTTTTTTACTTTCGCCTCATCTTTCAATTGTTTAGCTATGGCATTATAAGGCCCTGAAATAATTTCATCCCCTTCTTTAATTCCTTCTTTAATCTCAATGTAATTATTGTCCTGTATACCAGTTTTCACCTTTACTATCTTGGCCTTTCCATCACTATATATAAAAACACATTCCTCTATCTTAACCAGGCCCTTCATTTCTTTTTTATCATTGTCGTTCTTCACAACAACATCTTGTTCTTTTTCATTATCTGCTTTTAATTTTTCCTTTTCTTTAAATTCTGTACTATCACTACGTATAGTTACCGATTGAATAGGAACGGCAATAGTATTTTCAGCTCTCTGGGTTTGTATATCCACTGTTGCACTCATTCCTGGCCGGAAAGGTGGTCTGTTTTGATTTGTGTTTAATAAATCCTGGTAGGATTCCTGCAATATCCTTATTTTAACAGTAAAGTTTGTAACCTGTTCAGCAGTTACTCCGGTTGTATTTGCAGAATTTGCTATTTCAGTAACAATACCTTTAAACTTTCTATCAATGTATGCATCCACTTCAATTGAGGCGGTATCACCATTATCTACACGAACAATATCATTTTCATTAACATCAACACTTACCTCCATTTCATTTAAATTTGCCAGACGCAATATTTCTGTTCCTTCCATTTGAGCAGTACCAACCACACGTTCTCCTTTTTCTCTGTTTAACTTGGAAACGGTACCATTTACTGGCGAAAAGATTGTTGTTTTGGCAAGGTTATCACTGGCCTCTTTTAATGATGCTTCTGTGCTTTTTACATTATAGTCAGACGCATTAACATTTTCTTCAGCACCTTTTATATCTGCTATTGCTCCTTCATAAGAGGCTTTTGCCGCATCAAAATCAGACTGTGAAACAGCGCCCTGTTCAAAAAGTTTTTTATTCCTCAGAAAAGAAGCTTCAATATTAGCAAACGAAGCTTTTATTTGTTCAAGACGTGCTTTTGAATTAGACAGATTTGCTTTAGCAGCATTCAGTGTAGCAACCATTCTGCTTAAATTTGATTCGTATATAAGCGGGTTTATTTTACATAAAACATCTCCCTTTTTTACCCGGTCACCTTCTTTAACAAATAATTCCACTATCTCTCCTGAAACATCTGAACTGATTTTTACTTCTACTTCAGGCTGTATCTTACCATTGGCAGAAACCGTTTCAGTAATGTCTCTTTTTTGGGCTATTTCAGTGGTAACAACAATAGGTTTGTTTCCAGAACATTTTTTTAAAGCCACAATTCCCGCTAAAATCAGGATTCCGATAATGATTACCCAAATTATTTTTTTCATTTTCTTTTATATTTCCAGAGTTTAAATATACTTCGGCTGAATGACCCGATAACTATCAGGGGTGCAAACAAAAGCAAACTCATTCGTTCAGCATAACTGAATCTGAGGGTTTATAATTTTAATGGTTTACCCTGATAAAAATCAAGCACCTTTGTTTTAAAAATATATTCATATTTAGCCTGCAAGAGGTCGCTTTCAGCTTTAACAAGTTTATTTTTTGCATCATTATAATCGTTCGTATTTACCATTCCCACATTAAATTTCTGTTCGATATATTTAAATGATTCTTTCATTGCCTCAACAGTTTTCAGTGAAGCATTGTATTTTTTTAAGCCTGCATTAGCATCTGCGTATGCCTGTTGAATATTTTTCTGTATTTGTAATTTTGTGGATTCTACTGTTAATTCTGCATTTAACTTTTGAATACGTGCTTTGTCGATAGCGGTTTTTGTTTGCAAACGGTTAAAAACAGGTACCGTTAAAAAAAAGCCAAATGACTTGTTTACATTATCTTTATACTGGTCTGCAAATGGAATTTTTTCAGTAACTGCTTTGGAGAATAATGGCGAATATACAGTATCACCGCCAGATGTAAAACTACCATCCGGAACAAATCCCTGAAATGCCGGAGAAGTGACTATACGCTGACTAAGTCCGGAATAACCTGTACCATAGGCAGCGCTAAATGATATGCGTGGACTTACCCCGCCCCATGCCACATCTACTGCTTTTCCTGTGCTTTTCACTTTATATTCAGCACTTTTTATTTCAGGTAAATTGCTAATAGCAGTATTATATATCTGGCCGGGAGTACCGGTAAGCAATCCTTCATTACCCATTTCTAATTCGGGTTTTACAATAGTGAAACCTTCAACAGCAGGCAAGTTTAATAATTGCGCCAATGCTAAATAAGAAATATCTAACTGATTCTGTGCATTGGTAAGAATCAACTCCTCAGAAGCCAATTGTGCCTGTATATCTAAGAGTGTACCTTTTGCTGCGGCTCCCGCGTCTACCAGTTTTTTTGTACGTTCCACCTGCGCCAGGGTTATACCCGTTTGATTACCGGCAATATCAACTGCTTCAAAAGCATACAAAACCTGCAAATATGCAGAGGCTACATTCAGTGATATATCGTTTTTCATTTTCTCTATATCATATTTGCTTGCGAGATAATTGTATTTATTTTGCTGAATTAAATTAATATTCTGAAGACCGCTAAATAAGGTGATATCAGAACTTAATGACAGATTTTGAGAAAGTACCTGCTGGGTTGCAAACTGGTTTGTAAAACGATCGATTGTACGTCCATAGTTATAACTGTGAGAAGCATTCCCATTAAGCGAAGGCAATAGATTTGCCTTACTTTGAGTTAATGTTACTTCTGACAGTTCAGAACTTAATTCCGATTGCTTTACCTGAATATTATTTTTCAGAGCATATTCAATACAAGCCTCCAGATTCATAGGCTGAACTACTTTTATTGCTTCCTGGGCAACTACTGCTAATGAATGCCATAGAGCGGCAATAAAAATAATTCCTGTATTTCTTATCTTCATCTGTTATTAATTAGCTTCTAAAGGCCAGAACTTTCGCACCAACTGGCTCTCCGATAAAATCGGAGGCTGCCATATTGATTTTTTTTATATCGAAAGGATATATGGCTATTTCATACGCACAAATTTAACAATAGAATTGGATGTATAGACATAGCAGGAAAAATGTATCTGGCATCTCTATTTTGAAACAAAGAAACTGTACTATAAACTCTGCTTTTTATTATCTTTGGTAAGTATAGTAGTAATTTATCTGGTCTCCATATTAGCTATCTAATCTTATAATTAAAATGCAGGAGTTTTATGTTGATATTCACTGTCATCCCACAATGAGGGCAATAAATACCACTCCCAATGGTTTGGGAAGAAATATCTGGGAAAGCACAAAAAATGATCTGGTAAACAGCTTTATAGGGAAATGGGCCTGGGAGCAATCAAAAACGGTATCAAAATTTTCACAGTCGAACTTTTATAATTGTATCAACGGAAAAACAAGAGTTGTTTTCGACTCCTTTTATCCAATTGAGAGAGGGTTCATTAATTTCAGGAAAATACCGCAATTATTAATTGGAAAAAAAACATTGGAAACCCTTGCCATTACAGCCTCAGGAATTTCTGTGGCACAAATGCGCAAATACAGAGAACAACATGATTATTTTCAGGAGCTAAATGATCAATATAACTTTTTAGTAAAAAATCAGGGAGCTTCTCCTTGTGGTGCTTATAATTACAGGATAGTAAATAATTACCAGGAACTTGAAAATTCATTAAGGAATGAACATAACACCATAAATGTTATTGTTACTATAGAGGGAGCTCATGCTTTTGGCTGTGGCACTCAAATCACAGAAAAAATGCATATTGACGAGTTAAAACAACTGTTACGAAACAATATTAACACTGTCAAGAAATGGGAATATGCACCATTTTTTATCACTTTTGCCCACCATTTCTGGAACCAGCTATGCGGACATGCAATGACACTGCCTGTTCCTACAACTATTGCCTGTACTCAGAAAAAAGGTCTTGACATAACCTTTACAGAGCTTGGTTCGTTTGTGCTGGAGGAGCTGCTGTCTGCCAGAAATGGAAAACGAATATTGATAGATACCCGGCACATGAGCGTTAATTCGCGCAGGCATTATATTGACTTTATTTCGCAGCACAACAAACTTAATCCTGATGATCGTATACCATTAATATCAAGCCATTCTGCAGTAAACGGCTTTGAAACGATGGATCATTCTCTTCAAATAAAAGATTCTATATCAAAAAAGAAATCAACCTCCTTCTGTGCCTGGAGTTTAAATATTTCTGCCGAAGAAGCCATTGCTATCCATGAATCCGGAGGGATTGCAGGAGTTATATTAGATAAGGGCAGGCACAGTGGTGTTAACCTTTTAAAATCAATTGAAAAAATTCAGAATATAAATGATAAAAAAGAACAATTCCTAAAATTAATCTGTGACAATATTTTCTTTTACATAAGTGCAATAAATAAAAAATCTGCCTGGGATATTCTTACCATAGGAAGTGATTTTGATGGTGTTATTGCACATTTTGACATTTATGAAGATATGTCAAAGATGCCTGAATTTAAAAAAGACCTGATTGATTTTTTTACAAGAAACAAATACAGATCCGATCTTTGGTTTGGCTATACTCCGGAAGAGATGATACATAAACTATTCACCCAAAATGCGATGGATTTTCTGAAGAGAAATTTTAAATGATAACGTCAAACTCAGATTTCTTGCAAAGGCGTGGAGGAGCAAAGATTTGAGTAGCAATAAATATAGAGCCTTGCGACTTACCGCTTTGCACGAAACAATAAAAAATCGAACTTAAATGAATAAACCCAAAATACAATTTCCGGCAAAGGCTTTTTCCAGGGAAGAAATGATTGATTACATCAAACAAAAAAAATTAAAAGATATTGACTGGAAAAAAGGAAGAGCCTTTTGTTTGGTTTATCATCCGGGTGAAGAACGGGCCAACTTAATAAAAGAAATATATAACATGTACTTTTCTGATAATGCCTTAAATCCAACGGCAACACCAAGTTTAGCCGAACTGGAAGCGGAAACAGTAAGTATGTGTGCTGATTTGTTTAATGGAGATGAAAATGTAAGAGGCAATATTACAACTGGCGGCACAGAAAGTATTCTGCTGGCTGTAAAAACTGCACGCGATTGGGCGAAAAAACATAAGCCACATATTACAAAGCCTAATGTGGTGCTGCCTGTTTCTGCACATCCTGCTTTTATGAAGGCTTTTCATTATTTTAATGTAGACTTTATTCCTGTTGAGCTCGGAAACGATTACCGGGCAAATTCTGCTGCAATGAAAGTCGCAGTTAATAAAGATACCATTATGATTGTTGGTTCTGCACCTTCCTACCCTCATGGATTGATGGATCCAATATCTGAAATAGCGGCAATAGCAAAAGAGAAAAATATTTTTTGCCATGTAGATGCCTGTATTGGCGGATTTATGCTGCCCTTTGTTAAAAAGGAAGGTTACCCTATCCCTGATTTCGATTTTTCTGTTGATGGCGTTACATCTATATCTGCTGATATTCATAAATATGGTTACTCATCAAAAGGCGCTTCTGTTATACTTTATAAAAATGCGGACATCCGCAAATTTCAATTTTCATTATACACTAAATGGAATGGGGGAGTTTATGGTTCTCCAACCATGACAGGTACTCGTCCCGGAGGCAGCATTGCAGGTGCCTGGGCAGCATTAAAGGCAATTGGTATGGAAGGCTATATTGAGATGGCAAAAGTAACTATGGATATTACCAATAAAATAAGAGCAGCCATTGATAGCAATCCTGAACTGGAAATAATAGGACATCCGGATATGAGTATTCTGGCATTTAAGTCTGATAAATTAGATGTATTTAAGCTGGCGGATGAATTGAATAAAAAAGGCTGGCATTTTGAACGGCAACAGCTACCTCCGAGTTTGCATTTTACAATCAATTATATTCACCGGCTTGCGGCAGATGAATTTATAAATGATTTGAAAACGTCTGTGGAAATAGCGAAAAGGTTCAGCCTTGAATCGCTTGCCAATAGTTTGCAGGTAAAAGCGGTGAAAGGACTAAGCAAGATTTTGCCTTCAGGAACCATTGCCAAACTGCAAAAGGGCAGCGCTGATGCTCCTGTAAAAAAGGAAAAAACAGCAGCCATGTACGGGATGATGGGTGCTTTGAGCGGAACGGATGATTTGGAAGAAATTGTTCTTGATTTTTTGGATAAGATAAATTCTGTACGTTAATTTTTTTCAACACAGAGCTCGCAGAGTTAAAAGAGTTTCACAGAGTAAAACCTATGCTTGACGCAGTTTTTCAGGGCTGTATAATGGGGCTGATATTAAGCACTTTTTGCGGGCCTATTTTCTTTATGCTGATAAATCTCGGAATCAGCAGCACTATCAAATCAGTATTCTACCTTGCGTTTGGTGTGTTTCTAAGCGACCTGATTATCATTCTGGTATTGCTTTATCTTGCACTGGGTGCCGTTTCCGAATCAAAATACCTTGAAATAATGTATTATGTTGGTGGTTCTATACTGGTATACTTTGGAATCCGCAACCTGTTCTCCACACCAGTTATGCAGAAACAAAACGAAAATGTATCACAAAAAGAATTG
>JAHEXZ010000163.1 GCA_023251835.1 Bacteroidota bacterium
ATGCAGATTCATTATGATTGTTATGATTTTTCATTGATAAAAATCATACTTTATCATAAACATCATAAAAATCAGCGTTCCTATTTCTATTTATGCAAGAGTTTGAATACATAGGAGGGTATATTTTTTTCTTTTTTTAGGTATACACCATCAAATTCAATATTCGTAGTAATGAATTGATAACTACTTTTGTAAGCAATATGAATAAATTAAAAATTGTTTTTTTCCTTTTTATACTTTTTTCTGCCGGAGCCATAAAATCCAGCCCGCTCAGTAAGGCTTTTGCAGCTCTTAAAGTATACAATTACTTTGAGGCGAAACGTTTGTTTGAAAAAGCTATGAAAAAGGACATTGCACCTGCATCATACGGAATAAGTAATATCTTTTCCCGTAATGATAATCCTTTTTTCAATATTGATACTGCATATAAATATATACTTATATCCGATGAAACTTTTCAAGTAATTTCTTTAAAGCAGAAAACAGCATATCTTAAGTATAACTTTTCTCAATATACGATTGACTCTGTAAAAAATGAAATATATAAAAGAGCATTCAATATATATAAAGCCAATAATAGCATTGATGAGTTAAATAAGTTTATTGAACGCTATGCAGAAGCATCACAACGCAATGAGGCCATTGGCCTTCGCAATAGTATTGCTTTTCAGGAAGCTAAAAAGAAAAATACGTATCAGGCATATCAGGCGTTTATAAATACCTATCCAAAAGCAAAAGAAGTACCTGAAGCACGCGAAAAATATGAATCTACATTTTATCAGGCCTCTACAAAAAATAAAACGCTGGAAGAATATGAACAATACCTGGCTAAGCGGCCAAATACTCCTTTTTTATACGAAGTTGAAAATTCAATTTATACGCTCTCCACGCTTAATGGTACAGTAAAAGAATACCACAATTTTATAATTAAACATCTCAAAAATCATAATGTGGAAGCTGCATGGCGTAATATTTATACCATATACACAGCCGACTATAAAACAGAATCTTTGGTTGATTTTAAACTTGAATTTCCGGATTATCCTTTTTCTGAAATTGTTAACCAGGAAATTGAGTTGTCGCAAAAACGTTTGTTCCCTGTCCGTCAATACGAAAAATGGGGCTTTGCTGACAGCACAGGTACAATACTAATACCTTGTTCGTATGAGTGGGTTGAAGATTTTTCTGAAGGTGCTGCTGAATGTGGCTTAAATGGTAAATCCGGTTTTATCAATAAGTCAGGAAAGCTTATTATTCCTTGTATTTATGAACAGGTGGAACCTTTTTATCATGGGATGGCTATTGTACAACAAAATGGCAAATCAGGAATTATTAATAAACTGGGTACAATAGTGGTGCCTTTTGAATACGATGAAATATCTGAATTTTCTGAAGGGCTTGTTGTCATTGCAAAACAGGAAAAATATGGATATATGGATGAAACAGGCAAATTGGTAATTCCTCTCTTATACACCAAAGCTGTTGATTTTTCTGAAGGCCTTGCCGGAGTGGAATTAGATGGCCAAAGCGGATTTATAAATAATGCTGGTATAATGGTAATTCCTAACCAATATGACTGGGTGGAAAAATTTAACAATGGGATAGCTAAGGTGAAAGCACAGAAAAAATTTGGAATACTAAGAAAAGATGGTTCAGTGATATTGCCTTGTGAATATGATTTAGTGGGAGAATTTGCAGAAGATGCAATACTGGTTGTTAAAGATGGGAAATATGGATTTGCTGATAGAGAAGGGCAATTATTCATTCCTCTGGATTATGATTATAATGGAACTTACATGTCAACTCTTAAATTTAAAAATGGTTTTGCTGTAGCTGAAAAAAATAAAAAACAAGGCCTTATCAATAAAATGGGAAAGTATATTACACCTAAAGATTTTTCGCGTATCGAACCCTTCAGTGAAGGCTTGGCTGCTGTCAGAAAAAAAGATAAGTGGGGATATATTGACGAAAAAATGAAAGTTCAGATACCTTATACTTTCCTGTCTGCCGGTGAATTTAATGGTGGTATGGCAAAAGTGTCCGACAAAAATGGAAATATGGGTTTTATTGATAAAAGCGGTAAACCCATTATTGAATTTCAGTTTGATGAAGCCGGTACGTTTAAAAATGGATGGTGCACCGTTGTAATTGATGGAAAAACAGGGCTTATAGATCAAACGGGCAGTTGGATTGTACCTTGCGAATTGGATATTCTTACACCTATTAGCGGCAATGTCCTGAAATTGGAGAAAGACTCCAGATTAGCCTATTTTAACATTCAAAACCGCCACTATTTGTGGAAGGAGGAAGGGTTTTAATCTAAATCCTGATACGTTGTCCTAAACGTAACGTACTTGTAGTTCTTATTCCATTTCTCTTACTCAATGCCTTTGCTGTTGTATTGTATTTCCTGGCAATGCCAGACAAAGTATCCCCCTTTTTTACAATGTGTACTTTGTTTTTTGAGCTCGCCTGATTTTTAGAGGCAGCTTTTTGAGCTTCAGCAATATAATCAAATGTTTTTTTGCTCAGACAAAGTGTATCCGTTACCAATTTATGCTCTGTAAATGAAATAATTTCAGTAGGGTTTATCGGGTGTCCAAGATAACGAACTTCAAAATGTAAATGACTGCCTCTTGAGCGGCCTGTGTTCCCTCCCAATCCAATAATCTGGCCAGCAAACACTTCATCTCCAACCTCTACATTAATTTTAGATAAATGGGCATAATACGTTTCAAGCCCATTGCTATGACGTATTACAACCACCTTGCCATAGCTTTTACTTGTTTTGGCAATACGTACTTTCCCGTCAAATGCAGCACCTACAGCATCCCCAGTTTCTAAATCAATATCGGCACCATAATGAAAACGCTTTCTGCGCGGCCCAAAACCGGAAGTTACATTGCCCGAAAACGGATGTACATAACCACAACTGCTTTCATCATACAAAGCAATTTCTTTAACCTCATCTTTTAAAGCGGCAATATCAAATTTTATAGAATGGGTATGTATCGTGTCCCAGTTACAGTACAAATCATAAGCAGGAAAAGATACTAATGAATCGCTGTAATCAGATAATTCATCTTCATCAATTATGAAAGGAATAGTGTCAGTAGGTTCTTTCTCCTTAGACAGTATCGCTTTTCCACCTTCAAATGCAAATGCAGAATAGAAAAAAGAAAAAGCAAAAATTGTTAAAATAATCTTTTTCATAAAATAAAATTTACCACACGTGGAACCTTTATGTGGTAGGGATTTTATTTTGTAGTTGTTATACTACTTATTGAAATCGCACCACGTGTGTGTTATAAAATTATTTAAATCAGGGTCCATCTTTTATTAAAGATGCGCAAAGATGTAACTTTTTTTCAAAAAAGCAAATAACCCTTCCTTTTTTTTGTAAGAACGAAGCTGTTAATAAATTATACTCATCTGATTCTTATACGAAGCCGCGCGTTGGGTGTGAACAAACGCGATGCCATGTTGCTGGTGGGGAGCAAGTCGTTTTGTTCTTGATTTTTTGGTTCTTTTTCATCAAGTTTATAACAGCTGGCGCTCTCAATCCTATGAAGTAACTTGCGTACCGTAAAGCAGTGTTTACAAAAGCCGTCTTTTTTAATGGTGCT
>JAHEXZ010000007.1 GCA_023251835.1 Bacteroidota bacterium
GCGTGAATGGTCTATTGAAAAAGGCGAAATGACACCAAAACTATCTTTAAAACGTAAAGTGATTATGACGGCTAATAAAGGACTGACAGATAAGATTTATTCAGAATAATAGTTCTTTTAGTAAAGTTTTCAAAATAACTTCCTCAATCCACGCACATGTTTCGACAAGCTCAATATGACTCGCGCGCGGTCAGTCAGAGCTTGTCGAAGACTATGGGTGGCAATTTGAAAATGAATCATATTTCTTTTGTTGAAGTTATTTTGAAAACTTTACTTAGCTTTAAAAATATAAATATTCATGTTATATAAAAAAAGAAAATGAAAAAACAATTACTCCAACTTCAACTCCTGATTTTTACATCAGCAATTGCCTTTGCCCAACCAAATAATGTTAATGTTTCAAACAACACTACCACTGCGAGGGCAGGTGAGCCGTATCTCGCCGTCAATCCTACTAATCCGAAAAACATTGTGATAGCGTGGATGGCGATAGATCCTTCTACAGGTTTTGTACAATCCATCAAAAGCAAAGCAAGTTTTGACGGAGGGCTTACCTGGGGCAATCAGAAAGTACATCCTCACTTCGGAACCACCTGGCACTCGGGAGATGTGAACATGCAATTCAGAAACAATGGAACACTTTACCTGAATTACATTGACTTTACAATGCCCCCAGCCCTTGATTCGGGTGGGTTGTATATCACACATTCTACTAACGGTGGAATTACCTGGAGTTCTCCCACGCAAGTTGTTGACATTATTACAGATGCCCCGGGAGAAACAGTACTTGACAGACCTTGGCTCGCAGTGGATAATTCGGGAACAGCTAATGACGGAATGTTTTATATCACCACAATGCCGGCATTCTGGAATCCTTTGCCGAACAGATCGTATCTCAAAACATCCATTGACAGTGGTGCATCCTGGAGTGCTTTTCGTTACGTGGATACAACAGGGTACCTTGTTGGCAGCAGTATTCAAATGGCTTTATCCAGCCCAGCTGTAACTGCTGATGGAGCTTTGTGTATTGCCTACCTGAGTTATGTTCCTTCACAATCGGTTTACCCAAAAATATTATTTGCAAAATCATACAATCGCGGTGCAAGTTTTCAATATTATGGTCTACTTGTTAATCCACAGGGTGCTCCTGGAGATGATTATAAGGAAGCATTCCATCTTGCTGCAAATCCAGCTAATGCAAATCAATTAGCTTTGGTACGCACTGGAAATGAAAATGGTGATCCGGACATTTTTATTATTTCGACTAATGATGGAGGTGCAAACTGGAATACCATGGTTCTTGTAAACGATGATGCAAGTGGAAAATCCCAAGATATGGTGTGGGCAAGTTATGCAGCCAACGGTGATTTAGTTGTTACCTGGAGGGATAGAAGAAACGGAACAGGAACTGGAATCAATCAATCTTCGGATACATATTGCGCCATTTCGCACAACAACGGAGCAACATTTGAACCCAACTTTCCGCTAAGCAATGTTACTGCGACATATGATACCATTCTCCTTGACGGAGGTAATGATTTTATGGCTTGTGAATTAGTGAACGATACTATTTATGCCGCTTGGGGAGATGTGCGAATACCTGGAAAAATTCAGATATATTTTGCGAAAATATCAGCCAGCACAGGAATAACAACAGGTATTACTGCAATAAATCCTGAAGACCAACAAATGCTCAATATTTCTCCAAATCCTGCAAGCGACAAGCTGTTTATCAGCATTCAAAATAAAGAGTTGAAACAAATTGAAGTCAAAATTTTCAGCGAAAGTGGGCAGGAAATAATAAGCAAAATAATTTCAACTAACTTACCACAGACATCCCTTAACATTTCACAACTTGCGACTGGAATTTATATTGTTCAGGCAGTGGCTGACAAACAAACAGTTTATAATCAGAAAATAGTTATAACGAAGTAACAAAATAAAACCAGATTCAAAAATAAATAATACTATTTTTTTGATACATTTGTTCAATCTATACTAGCTGAATGAGTTTGCCGGTTTTTGCAAACTCATTCAGCCGAAGTATGCTAACTTTAATAGTACAAAATAGCCATAACTAAAAAGGTCAACAGAAAAAAAACAAAACGTGAACAAGGAGTAACAACTAAAAAATAATTATACATGGATAACGTACTATCTTACACAGAGGAAATAAAAAAGGTTGTTTCAATAGCACAATCAATAGCTAAAGAATATCAAAACAACAGATTTTCAGGCGCACACTTATTAAGGGCACTACTTCATAAAGATATTGGTCTTTTGAATTACCTTATTGCTTTAGGAAAAGATGTGTTATATCTTGAAGAATGGGCTGACGTGAGAATAGAATCATTACCAAAATCAGGTAAACTGGATTCTATCATCAGAGGCGATGATTCTGTTGCTACAATTTTTGAAGAGGCAGAAAATATCCGGCTTAAGTTAGGAAAACAAGAGCTTGACCCTATTTGTTTATTGGCTTCTCTTTCTACTGCAGGAGTGGCTTTTTCATACGATGAGCTAAAAACTTATCCGATTACCCAATCGGAAATCATTTCTAAAGTTGTTGAAAACATTGACTTTCAGCAGGCTGTTGGTACTCAGCCCGTTTCTTTTAAAGGAGGAAGCGGCACTGAACAAAAATTAGCCGGCAACTCCCTTCAAAAATACTGCGTTGACAAAACCGGCTTAGCCAGAGAAAAAAAGATAGATTCCATCATAGGAAGAGACAAAGAAACCAGGATGGTAGCTGAAATATTGGGCAGGCGTACCAAACCCAATGTAATTATAATTGGAGAGCCGGGGGTAGGAAAAACAGCCCTGGTAGATGGATTTGCAATAAACATTGTAGAAAACAAAGTGCCTGAAGATTTAAAAGGAGCACAGCTGTTTGAACTGGATTTTGGCTCTCTTATAGCCGGTGCTTCTTACAAAGGTGAAGTTGAAGACCGTTTAAAAGGTATTATTAAAGAAATTAAACAATTCCCTAAAGCTATACTTTTTATTGATGAAATCCATACACTGTTGGATAAAAATGGGGGTGCTTCAGGTACAGCTCAATTATTAAAACCTGAATTGGCAAGAGGAGAACTGATTGTAATTGGAGCAACTACTAATGATGAGTATAGGAAACATATTGAAAAAGACGAAGCATTTAGCAGAAGATTTGAAGTGATTAAAGTAGATGAACCTTCAGAAACCATTGCTGCCAGAATGCTTGAAAAGATAATCCCTTATTATGAAAAACATCATAAGCTGGCATTTGAAAAGGACGCAATATTAGATACAATCCGGCTTGCTAAAAGATATGATAAAGACAGAAGATTACCTGACTCTGCAATTGATTTGATGGACAGAACCATGGCTGCTGTTAAAATGATGGCTCAGACATCTTCAGGAGAACTTGAACTGCTCAAAGAAGAAATACAGCAACTGTTAGAAAAACAAACAGAAGTAAATGAACTAACAAATGCACAACTGCTGGCAGATTTAAAATGGTTTTACAATCAGCTAAAGGATAAAATCAGCCCTATTTTAATGGCACAGATTGACCAGGAATCGGAACCCGATAAGATGGAATTAAGCTCTGAACTTGGTATATATCTGAAAAATATTGTTGAACGACTTATTGAAAAAGCAAAAGATAAAAAAGAATCAGTAGACAAAATGGATATTCTCTCGGTAGTTTCTCACAAAATGGGTATTCCACTGGGAAAAGTTCAGGCCTCTGAAAAAGAACGGTTACTGAACATGGAAGAATGGCTGAAAAAAAGAGTTGTAGGACAAGACCAGGCACTGAAAGCTGTTTCTGAAGCTATACTGGAATCCCGTTCAGGTCTGAATAAAGCGGGTCAGCCCATTGCTTCATTTTTTCTATTAGGGCCTACAGGTACCGGAAAAACTGAGCTTGCCAAATCATTGGCTGAATTTCTTTTTACAGATGAAACATCCATGATACGGTTTGACATGAGTGAGTTTAAAGAAGAACACTCTGCTGCCCTTTTATACGGTGCACCTCCGGGTTATGTTGGTTATGAAGAAGGAGGTATTCTGGTGAATAAAATCCGCCAACAACCTTATTCTATTGTACTTTTTGATGAAATAGAAAAAGCTCACCCTTCCGTGTTCGACCTGTTCCTTCAAATTATGGATGAAGGTAAATTACACGACCGTTTAGGAAAAATGGGAGACTTCTCAAATGCCGTAATATTGTTTACTTCCAATATTGGTAGTGAGTTTGTGACAGAAAAGTTTATGACTGGAGAAATACCAAAATCTAATGATTTAATGGAAATAATGCAACGCTTTTTCAGGCCGGAATTCTTAGCACGATTAACAGAAATTGTTCCTTTTTCTCCAATAATGGAAGAAAACGTAGTGAAAATATTTGATATTCATGTAAAGAGTTTATTAAAAACCCTGGAAAAACAAGGCATTACCCTTGAAATTGAAAAAGCTGCAAAAGAAAAACTGGCAAAATCAGGATTTACGCCTAAATACGGAGCTCGACCAATAACTGGTGTAATCAGACTTCAGCTTCGCAGACCTATATCTAAAATGATAATTGCCGGCACTGTAACAAAAGGAAACACCATTAAACTATCTTTAAACGAAGCTGGAGAATATACCTGGAATATAAATTAATTGTTTGGGAGCGTAGAATAGAGTTTAATTAGTATCCGATAGCTATCGGATACTAATTAAACTCTACAAACTGTACCCAAAAAAATCGCATACTTATACCATCACCCCAATAATCAAAACATTATCATCCTGCTCCAGCGCTCCTTTCCAAAACTCAAATGTTTTATGAAGCATTACTTCCTGCTCCTCCATTGCTGCTCCCTGAAAAGAGAGCAATGTTTCTTTTAAACCTTTGAAAGTAAACTTTTTCCCTTCGCTGCCACCAAACTGATTAGCAATACCAGGAGTAAAAAGATAAATACAATCACCTTTTTGTAAGTCAAATGTTGAGTTGGTAAGGGGAAGAATCTGATTATTGGAAAAAGTGCTAATATCCTGCCCGTTTCTTCTAATTTCAATAAGATGTTTCCCTCTTGTCACATACATGGGGTTTTTATCACCCCTGTAATTTAACTTCATAAACTTAAAATCAATAGCACACATCGAAACATCCATCTCAACACGCAACAACAATGCTTCTGATTCTTGTTCTATAACCTTTTTAAAATTTGTATAAACGCTATTCAATAAATCAAATGGAGAATTTATAGCAGGATCAGGTATATCTTCATTCCAATGTAAATTATCAACAACATTAATAAAAGTATCCTTAGCTTCAGGTCTGTTACACTTTACAGCTGCCACAAGTAAAAATGTATTTTTCTCCTTGTTGATTTCTCCATATTCATCAGCAATTCCTTTTGTAAAGGTCACATCTGCAAACCAGTAAAAATCGCCACATGAAACATCTTTAGGTCTGAATATAATAAATGATTCTGGTGCATATTTAGCTAATTTTTCTTTATGAGTAACAACCAACTCCTGTATAAGCTTATAATATTCGGTATTGATTGCAATATCTTTATTTTCTATAATTTTTTCCTCCGAAATTTTCACTTCCTCTCCAGACGGAATATGCTCAGGAGTAATAAAACTTGCATCCACTTTTTTTTCTTTGTTAAATGGCCCAGTAACCATCTTTTCTTTTTGCTCCGGCTTATTAAAATATGCCGCAAGAATAAAGGTAATGATTACCAATACCGTACTGATTATGACAATAAGTATAATATATTGCATATTTTTAAACCTTCAATTTGATTCTTTCAGGAATGATGCTGCCATTTCAGAATTAAGAAATACACCAGTTTTATCGATACTCGATGTATATCGGATCGTTCCTTTTTTATCAACCAAAAATAATGTAGGTAAAGGCATCCCTTCTTTATACTGAACTGCAAAAAAATTATCATATTCAGGAAGCACAATACCATATTTCATTGCCGTTAACAGTCCTGCATCTGACAATAGTTGAAATTTTAAACCTAACTTTATGCCCATTTCCCTGTTAACCCCAACAGAATCAGGGCTAATAGCCAACAATAAAATATCTCTTCCCTGTAAATTTCTATTTTCCAGCTCATAAGCACGCAACATCATATGACATCCTGCGCACCAATCTCCTCTGACAAAAATGAGCAGCAAACTCTTCCTGCCAATAAAATCTGATAAGCTAACTATATTGCCATCCTGATCCTGCAATGAAAAACCAGGTACGATAGTGCCTTCTTCCAATTTATTGCAGCCATTAGTAAAACCCAATAATCCTCTACCGCCCTTTTCACTTTTTATTAACTGTTTTTCTCTGTTTCTTGCCCACATATAAAGCTGTGTTTGGTCTTTAAATGCATCGCCTGACAATACTCCCTGCAGACTAATGATAAAGGCAGGAAATATCCATCCCTGCCAGTTTGACGGGTGAATAAAGTTACCCAACAGGTATAGCAATACAGCCATAAAAAACATCATTGGCTCAAACCAACGATACTGTATGTAACCAAAATTTCGAAAGAAAACAACCCGGCCTATAGAACCTGTTGCAGCAACAGAACATGCCGAAGTGAAAAGAGGCAGGTCTAACCAGGTTATATCAAGACTTAACCCCACAACAAAAGCTGAAAAAAAAACAGTAAAAAACTGATAACCGGAAGTATATTTCGTAATTTCTTTTATAGCAAAAAAATACCCCAATAATGCATAAACAGGAGCTAACAAAGGCACTTCGGAAGGGAGCAAAGCTATTCCGGTAACTATAAAAATAAGCCCGGATGTAGTCAAAGTATGTACCATCTTCATACAATCAAAAGTATAAAAATTTGTAACAATGGTATACCCAGTTAACAATGTCTTCGCAACTTTATACCGAAAACGAGTTACAAACTCGTTATATCGCCTTCGACTTTTATACTATAATTTAGTGTCTTCGGCCTAATAATCATCCCTTGTATCATGAGTAGGAATATTTATCCAATATAATTTTACTCCATCTTCAAAAGCATGTAAATAAACGCATTCGTATTTAACACTTTTCCACAACCGCTCAATGAAGATATTTCACATTATTTCGTTTAGTTTTTTTAATTCGCAATACAAGAACTCAATTTTCTCGTAACATTCTTTTAACATCTCCATTTTAAAGGGCTGTATTGTTTCAAAATAAGGTTTAAAAGCATTTTCGATTTCCTCTTTTGAGACATGTTTTTTTACATCCCCTAATTGATTATCATCAATTAAATTTAGTTCTTTCTTGCATTGATTTGCCAGAGCGCTATTCGCGTTATTATTAAATTCCGAAACAGAACTTAGAAAATCAGATTTTGTGACCCCTCGGATTAAGTCATCCAGGATTACTTCCTCTCTCCACACCCATTTAATTAACTTTTTAATAGCTGGAATCCTATCCAGCACTTTTGACCCCAGCATTAATTCATCAATACCCACAATTCCAAGTATGCTAATTTCAACCATTGCCACATCGTACAAGCTTTGGTTAAATGCTTTATCATAAGCGAATTTTAAAAACAGTGCAGGCACTATAACTACACCATTTGGATTGGCTTCGTTTATACTCTCAATGCCACTTTTGTTAATGAATACAACTAAATCGTAAGGATGATAGGTATGAGTAAATTGATGAACGGGATTAAAGGAAGGGTCGGTTGGGGCTGTAATTCCATCTTCGCCAGAATCATAAGCTCCATCAACAGTTATAGTACCATCAGCAGAAATACTAACATTGGTAAATCGTTTTTCCCAATCAGTCCATGAGCAAGTATTTAGCGAAACATTGTCGGGGTTATTGAGGTCGGTAGGATTGATCCTGTTCCAACAATCTGTCCATTCAAAATAATTTTAAGTGGTATGGATATAACGGGTAAAGCAAGAAATTCAAAGAACGATGAGGTAAATTTAATTTAAAAATGTAGTTTACGATCTGTTTTTAAAAAAGTTTTTTTTAAAATTCCCTACTTATTTTGTAATTAAAAAGTTCGTAACTTCCTACAAAAAATTTGCATTGCAAATACAGATTGATCGCCTTCGGCCTCACTTATACGGATGCCAGTTATTAACTTCAATCCATTTTTTACCATTTATCACATCTTTTAAATCTGTTGTAAATACATCATAAATAAAATCTAAAAACAGTTCCAATCTTTCATCAAATGTACCTTTATAATAATTCAGCGATGCCAGTTTATATGCGTTTTGGATTTTTTTGTTGAGTTCAAAGTAATTAGTCAAATTAATAGTATCCTCAATCCCTCCACCAGATAATTCCTTTAAAATAGTAATCGAAAAATGGTTAGGCTCTTTAAAATGTATTGCCGAATTTTCATCGTCAAACGAATAAATAATTTTAACTCCTCTATCTGTTTTTTGATTTAGATAAATAATATTGAATATATTTTTTTTATTTTCATTTTCATCAATTTCAATAATTAGTTTATATCTAACTACAAATCCATTTTTTTCTAAATAGTCAAACTTTTTTCTAAATTTCAACTTTAATTTTTGTGTCAATTCTTTCATTCGTTAAATAATTTTTGTAATTCCATATTATAAAATCCACTTTCCGTAGCTCCTAAAGGTTTACCACAATCATAAAGTGGAAATCCGTTATTGTTTACATATTCAACGAATTTTACATTTGCTTTGTAAATGGCTTTATTGGGCAGGTCTGCTAATCCGACATATCCGTTTATAGTTAAATCATCCATTAATTCTTGCATATTATAATTTACCCCATTAATTTCAATTCTACCACCATAAACATCGTCTATAAATTTTTGGTCAAATATTAGAATCTTATTATTACCAAGTTCCTGCCTTAATTCAGATATACACTAAGTGTAACTTAGCGCTTACATTATTTTCTATCGTAAAAATCTTTTTATCGTATTTAAAACAAAAAGTATATTTTTAGAATTAGTTTTAGTAGTATTTGATACTCTTCTATCAAATTGCCACAATGGGAAATCGGTATTTTCAATGGATATTTTAACATTAAATCCAACATCGCCCTCAATTAATATATTTATTTCATTATGCGAAAAAAGAATGCTCCAATATGGAGAATGAACATATTCATTTTTCAACAAATATTTTGGCATGTTACTTTCAAAATAATTTTTAATTAAGTTCATAGCTTCTTTTGGTAATATTCTTATATCTGAATTGTCAAAATATTCCTCTACCATATTGCTTTCCATAAATTATTTCCTACTAGTTGAAAGTCAGTCACTCCTAATTCAATTAAATAATTTACCTCATAGGCAAAATACGCATCGTTAGTTGGTGAAAATGGATCGTGTGAAAAGAAAAACTGTTTGTTTAGCATTTTCTGATTATCAATATATTTTTTATTTATTTTCCACATCTCGTCAAAACTTCCACCTACTATATTAGACGCTTCTTCCCATTTATCACCCATTGCAAAATAAGAATAATCATAGCCTGCACGACTAACATATGAACTTAGTGCACCGTTATCCCATCTTCCAAGCATGATTTTTGCTTTGTCATTTTGTTTTGATGCTATAAAAACATAATTGTCTATTTGTTGAATTGTGAAACTTCCTGCATTACTAACATTATCCACATTATTCGTAATCCACTCCGCCAACGCTTCATCACTTAAGTTCTGTGGCACATTATATAGCTTACCATTCTTCTCAAATAAAATTTCCTTTTCGACATTATCGCTAAACTTGCCAACTAATACATCGCCATTAAGCTTATCGTACTTAATATATTTTTGTGTAGCATCGTCAACAATTTCAATGCCTTGCGCTAATTGTTTTTCGTAAAGTGTTGCCCCTTCAATGGAAGCATTGCGTAATAAATAACCTAATTTAAAAGAAGCAAATCCTTTACCAGCCCGGTACCAGGCATTTTTTGCTGCAATTTTTAGTCCGCCACCTATTATCCATTTTTTAATTCCAATCTTTACAATGCCTTGTGCAATGCTTTTTACCAAGCTAATATCCATTGCGGCCATTGCAAAATTAAAGCCCGCTTCCAATTGCAAATTAAGATCGCC
>JAHEXZ010000122.1 GCA_023251835.1 Bacteroidota bacterium
AAGCAGGAAGAGAAATCTTTGCAATTGATTGACAAGATTTCTCACTGCGTTCGAAATGACAGGTGGAAATATAGAGATATTCTGAATTAGATATAAATTTTGCGTAACATCAGTTATTAAATAAAATTTTCTACCTGATAAAAGAAAGCAGAAGCAAACAGAGTCATCAATAACAATTAATTTTTTTAGCAATGGAAATATGTAATTTAAACTATCTGAAAAGTGTATCCCCTAATAACCCAAAGTTTATTACGGATATGATTCAACTGTTCTTAAAAAACGCTCCTCCTGCCTTAGCTGCCATAAACAGGAGTTTGACTATAAAAGATTGGGGTACAATTCAGTTTCATGCTCATAAATTACGCTCACATATTGATTGTATAGGAATATCAAAAGAATACACTGATATGGCCAGGCAAATTGAAGAATATGCCAAACAACAAGAGAATATTAATTCAATAACCGGCCTCTTGCAAAAACTTGAAAATGTTTTTGAACAAGCTTATATCGAATTAAGAGAAGAATTAAACAATATTTCTTATTCCTGAGTTTGTATTCTTTGTAAAATTTACTTTGAAAGCTTTTTTTATTACACGATACCATTATGGATTTGTTTTTTTTTAATTTTGTAGTAAATTGTTCTCAACTTGAAAAAAGTATAGAGAACAAAAACAACAAAAATGTATAACCTTAACTTTTAGAATATATGATGAACTGTATTATTGTTGACGATGATGAACAGATTAGACTCTTAGTAGAAGAATTAATAAAAGAAACGGATTTTTTATGTTTAGTAAAAAACTGTAGTACAGCTATGGAAGCGTCTAATACTTTATTAAAAGAAAAAATTGATCTTATTTTTCTGGATGTTATGATGCCGGGAATGTCGGGTATGGAATTTCTGAAAACTTTAGACGGAAATAAGCCACAAGTAATTATGATTACAGCAAATAAAGAATTTGCTGCAGATGCTTTTGATTTTGATGTTTGCGATTTTATTGTAAAACCAATTACACATTCACGATTCTTAAAAGCCGTTTCCAAAGCAAAAAGAGCACACGAAACCACTAAAAACAAAAATCATAAGACTGATGCAACAAGTGATGCAATTTTTGTAAAATCTAACTCCACGTTGGTAAAAATAAGCGCACAGGATATTTATATGATTGAAGCTTTGGTTGATTATATTGCCATTCATACCTATACCCAACAATTTGTCATCCATTCTACAATGAAAGAAGTAAAAACCAAACTTCCTGAAAATGATTTTATACGCGTTCATAACTCTTATATTGTACGTGTTGATAAAATCACTTCTATAGAAGGTAATAATCTTGTTGTAAACCAAAAAATAATACCTATCAGCAGAAGCAAACAAAAAGATTTAATGAATAGATTGAAGCTATTGTAGGATAAAACGACAAGGAAGCTTGCTGCCATAAATATGTGATCGGTTGCAACTGCTCAAAGTGCCAGGTATCAATATTTTTCGTGTGGGCCACAAAATTCTACCGATAAATCCGATAGCACTTCTGTATGCGCCATCAGAATTTTTTAAATACAGAGATATAGCCTAGTGCTGTGTTAATCATAAACATAACACTAGTACAAATCAGAAAGAAAAAGCCTCTTGCAAATACATAGAAAAAATGCGCTTTTTGTTTTCTTAACCATATTTTTTATACAAAAAAATATACCTGCTCAATCGTTTCTGAATACAGATGCGGCATTGGTATTTTCAACTTTCAAATTTATTTCAAAAACAAATAATCCGGATAATCCCTCTTCTTCTTATTCTTCAATCTCATCAAATGCTTTTGGTGTTGGATATAAATATATTAAACCCAATGGTCTGGTAATATTGACAGGTGCAGGCATCAGAAAAGCAGGAGCTTCATTGATATACAATGGCATTAATTATACCTGGAATTTACAATATATTGACTTGAAAGCAGGAATTGGTTATCAATACAGCAAATGGCCAATAAAACCATATATGGCAATATCTCCCTACTATGCTTATTTACTGAATGCCAGACAAATTATAGGATTATCCTATTATGATATTAAAAGTAATAATACAATAAAAAGTAATGATTTTGGAGTATTCGCGATTGCCGGATTTAATGTACCTGTATCACACCATGTTTCAGTTTATGCTGAGTACAATTATATTCTGGGACTGAGAAATATTGAAACTTCAGCATCTCAATATTTATATAACCGGGGCCCTTCCTTCAAATTAGGTCTGTTATTTAATATTAGTCCCCCGCCAAAAGTAAAAGATGCACAACAATTCAATACCATTGAAACTCCAACAAGTGAAACAAAAAAAACAGATAAGACTACTGTTATTACTTCAACAAACGAGGTAGCTGATACATTGTCAAAACAAAAAATATTCACTACCGATACACTTTCTCAAAATATTGATGTAAAGCCTGGAGAATTAAACGACAAACAATTGCAAGACATATCAAAAATAGCTGTCCAAAACGACATCATTTTTAAAATTCAGATTATCGCAGTAAAAAATGTACTTCCATCTAACCATGAACTCTTAAAGAATCTGACGGAACCTGTGCAAAAAGAAACAGGAGCTGACGGCTGGATACGTTATTATACCGGCTCTTATAAAACCTACGAAAAGGCAAACCAGGAACTGAATAAAATAAAGTCGAGCGAAATGGCCACAGATGGATTCATTGTGGCCTTTAAAAATGGTAAAAAAATTACGGTGAGTGATGCCAAAACTTTACTAAAATAAGCCAATAAAAGCAGCAAACTACAATATACTTCGGCTGAATGAGGCTTCGGTGAGCTCAGCCGAACCGTTTCCAAAAAACGGCAAACTTAATTTATTGATTAACTTTGTAAAGTTGTAACAACTTTTGAAAAAAACATTTCCATGAAAAAATCCTTCCTTATACTATGCTCATTATTGCTAACTATAAGCTACATCTCTGCAAATAGCAGATTAACAGCATATTTAACTTATTCAACTTTTAATGTGCCTGGTAAAACGCCTTACATCGAAACTTATTTATCGGTTATTGGTAATAGCGTAAAATTTGTTAAGAATGTTAGTGACAAATACCAGGGGGTTATTGCTATCAGCATCAGCTTCACACAAAATGGTGAAATTAAGAATGGTCAGAAATATACCTTAAACAGCCCGGAAACAGCAGATACCAGTTTAGGCTTTCCAAACTTTATTGACCAGCAACGTTATACCCTTACCAATGGTAGTTACATTATGGAAGTTTCTATAGCTGATAAAAATAATTTATCTGATAAACCTTTTACTACAAAAGTGCCAATAACTATCAGCTATTCTGATGATCGTATAATTATCTCTGATGTTGAATTGCTCGAATCATACACCAAATCTGTAACTCCTAATATACTTACTAAAAGCGGATATGATTTAGTTCCTTACGTATCAACTTTTTATCCTGAAAACGCTAATAAGCTCAAATTTTATACAGAGATATATAATGCAAAAAAAATTATTGGTGAAGAACAAAAATTAGTGCTGAGCTATTTTATAGAATCTTATGAGAAGAGAGTTAAAATGGGTGATTATAGTGCTTTTTCAAAACAAACAAGTAATGATGTAAATATACTGCTTTCTGAATTTGATATTACAAAATTACCTTCAGGAAATTACAACCTGGTAGTGGAAGTGAGAGACAAAGAAAATAAAATTCAGGCAGAACAAAAACTCTTCTTCCAGCGCAAAAATGCAAAAGGACTATTAAGCTACGAGGACTTAAAATCAGTAAATGTGAAAAATACATTTGTAACTTCGTATACTAATATTGATACTTTGTTGGATTACATTCGCTGTATACGCCCGATATCTAATTTTTCTGAAATTCAATATGGCGAAAACCAGTTAAAAGAACGTAACCTTGAAATAATGCAGCAATTCTTCTATAATTTCTGGAAATCGCGCAATGAAAAGGAGCCTCAACTTGCATGGCTTGAATATTATAAAGAAGTAATGAAAGTAAATAAAGAGTTTGGCACTTACGGTCTGAAAGGCTATGATACTGATAGAGGCAGGGTATATTTGCAGTACGGTTCTCCTGACCAAAGAACCAAAATGGACAGAGAGCCCAGCGCTTATCCTTATGAAATATGGGAATACTACAGATTGTATGATAAATCATTAGCTGTAACCTATCCGGAGAATAAACAATCTAACAAAAAATTTGTGTTCTACAATCCTGATTTAGTAACCAATAAATATATATTAATACATTCCACTGCTCAGGGAGAGATAAACAATACACGGTGGGAACTTTTATTACATAAACGTGACACTCAATCCAATGATTTTGACATAGAGAAAGCACCCTCCCATTACGGTGGAACTGCCGATGAAAATTTTCGTAGCCCCAGGTAGGAGTTGGGAGTCTGATAACCAATAACCTAATAACTTAATAACTAAACAGATTTGAAAATTGCAGTAGTTATTCTAAACTGGAATGGAAGAAATTTTCTTGAGAAATTTTTACCATCAGTAATTGCGTGCAATACGGCTGATGCAGAGATAATAGTTGCTGATAACGCTTCTACAGACGATTCTGTTGCATTTCTTTCACTTCATTATCCCCGGATAAAAATTATTGAAAATGCTACAAATGGTGGTTTTGCCAAAGGATATAACGATGCATTAAAGCATGTAAAAGCAGAGTATTATGTGCTGCTCAATTCAGATATTGAAGTTACTCCCAAATGGATTGAGCCTATAATAGAGCTAATGGATAGTGATTTATCCATTGCGGCATGCCAGCCTAAAATTAAAGATTTTAACAGAAAAACACATTTTGAATACGCAGGTGCCGCAGGTGGCTACATTGACAAATATGGCTATCCCTTTTGTCGGGGCCGTATTCTTGACCATATAGAAGAGGATAAAGGCCAATATGATGATACACATGAAGTATTTTGGGCCACAGGTGCCTGTTTATTTATTAGAGCAGCATGTTACCATCAACTGAAAGGTTTTGATGAAGATTTCTTTGCTCACATGGAAGAAATTGATTTATGCTGGCGTTTGAAAAACTATGGTTATAAAATTATGTATTGCTCACAATCAGTAGTTTATCATGTTGGTGGTGGAACACTTAACAAAACAAATCCCGGAAAAACATTTCTGAACTTTCGTAATAACCTGATATTACTCTTCAAAAATCATGCTCCGGGTTATTTTTATCTAAAAATATTGCTGCGCCTTTTGTTAGATAGCATTGCAGGTATAAAGTTTTTACTTTCCGGACAGGCAGAACATTGCATGGCTGTAGTAAAAGCTCACTTTAGTTTTTATGCTTCATTCGGCAAAACATTGGAAAAACGCAAACAAATGAAACGTGAAATAAAACAGTACACCACAACAGCAGTATATACGCATAGCATTATTGCTGATTATTACCTTAGAGGCAGGAAGAAATATAGTGAGTTGGGGTTTTAGGAACAGAGTGCCTTCGGCATCGTATTGTATGGTGGTGCCTTCGACTTCGCTCAGGCACCACTTCAACTCTACCGGTGGTTGATCGGAGCCGAAACCACAGGTTTTGTTTCTATATCATGTGTGCCTTCGACTTCGCTCAGGCACCACTTCAACTCTACCGGTGGCTGATCGGAGCCGAAACCACAGGTTTTGTTTCTATATCATGTGTGCCTTCGACTTCGCTCAGGCACCACTTCAACTCTACCGGTGGTTGAGCGGAGCCGAAACCACAGGTTTTGTTTCTATATCATGTGTGCCTTCGACTTCGCTCAGGCACCACTTCAACTCTACCGGTGGCTGATCGGAGCCGTTGTTCATAGCAAAACCTTAGAATAGTATTTTACTGCTCTCAGAATATCTCTATATTTCCACCTGTCATTTCGAACGCAGTGAGAAATCTTGTCAATCAATTGCAAAGATTTCTCTTCCTGCTTTCAGCAGGATTCGAAATGACGATGATAGTGATTATGAATTATTTAAAGCTGTCACTTTTATTGTCTTTTTGAGAAAATTACCCTTCCCTCTTTATTAATTTTCTTGTCCATTACAAGTATAAAAGGCTATCATTTTTAAATCTTTTTCTTTGCGTAACATGAGTTATTTTATTTCAAATCTTGCGAGAACTTCTGCCTGAATTTTTATATTTCTTATTTCAGTAGCTCCCAAGGTACCGGGCAGTATTTGTTGGGTAAATGATGTTTCTGTGCCTTGTAGCTCCTCCTTACATTCTTTTTCCTGCACTAATATTACTTTTCCTGTTTGTTCTCCAATGGCAGCCAGCATGTATTCCGCTTTTTCTTTTGCTGATTTCATTGCCTGAATTCTTGCTTCCTTTTTTACTTCCTCTATTTTGGAATAACGCTGATTGGAAATACGAGCTCCCCTGATTTCTAATTTTTCAAGGTATGTAAAAACCTTTTCGGATGAAGAAGGGCTTGAAACCTTCAAAATATATTTTTTGCCTGGGGTATCAGCAGCAGGAACTCCTTTACTTACAGGAACCATACTGAGATTTTTCAAATTTTCTCCCAAATTTTCTAATTCTTTCTTCAATTTTTCTTCCTGTTTCTCGACACTAATCTTTTCCTGCTGGGAGGCTCCTGTTGTAACAAATTTTTCGATGATGGTAAATGAAATAAAAATTTCATCCGGAATACATTCAAGTTTTGCTGTTCCGGAAACTTCTATGTAGTGTATTTCTTTACTAATGCTTTGGCCTTTGATAAGCATAGTTGGTAAAACAAGCAGTAAAAACAGGTGTATTCTGATTTTTTTCATCATGTATTTTGTTGCCAACAATTACTGGCTTTGTATTAATTACTAATCAATTGTAAACTCCATCCCATTGATATATGCAGTTCCTGATGAATAATAAAATATTGTGCCCCCAACGAACCACTGAGGATATGGCCATCCCTGACTTACAGTGGAGGAACCTCCACTATATGTTGCATTGTTAACATAAATAGCACCTCTATTTGATGAACCACAGGATGTCCCCATATACAGCGTAGCTATACTACCCGATGACACTCCATCTAATCTGAATACTCTGCCCGATGGAACAGTATATCCACAGGATGTGGTAATTGCGGCATTGATTACATTAGCAGCTTGTAACTTATCCCGGGAACCAGAACCACCGGAACCAGAACCTGTACCGGAATTAGAAATGATTATTGTTCCTCCGGCACCTGCTGTTCCATTATAACAGCCACCACCACCACCACCACCAGGAACTGCACCAGCAACACTACAAGCACCACCCCCGCCACCACTATTAGGAGCAGAACCACCAGCCCCGCCAGTAGCTCCCTGCCCCCCTGTTAAATTTACCTGTCCGCCAGAACCAACACCACCTGCACCACCTGCACCAGAAGGTCCTCCTCCACACCAGTTGGAATAGCTTCCTCCTGCTCCTCCTGTAGCGCTGATTCCAATTGTACCCACACTACTGGTGCCACCTGCTCCACCAGATACATTACTTGAATTGCCACCTCCCGTAGCTCCCGCTGCCCCCACAGTAACAGTATAAGCAGTTCCACCTGTTAAAAAAAAATTTCCCTCAGCATAACCACCGGCACCACCACCACCACCATAATAGCCATCACAGCTATTACCGGCACCACCACCACCACCGCCAGCCCATACCTGAACCCTATAAGTGCCCGTACATGTAGGAGTAAAAGTTCCGGATGAGGTGAAAGTATTGGCAACAGGAATTGCCATTGCAGGATCCTTATGGATGGACTCTATTTTCCATACCTTACTGGCAGGTACAGTTTGTATAGTAGTTACACTAATGTTCTGACTGTAATCTAACGTTGTACCGTTTATAGTAAATTCAATAACTGAAATGGAAAATACATACTGTCCTTTTTCCAATGTTTGCCCTGTTTTAAGCCAGGAAGGAAGTTTTATTCCGGCAACATTGTTTTCATCGGCAATAATGTTGTTCCCATCAATTTTTATCATTGGTAAGCATTGTGCTGATAAGTTTCCGATAAAAAACTGTAAGTTAACTGCCGTAAAGAAAAGCGCAACCTTAAATAATTTTTTCATGTTGATTTCAATTTTATTGTGTTTCTATGTTATATGTGTGCCTTCGACTTCGTATTATATGTGCCTTCGACTTCGCTCAGGCACCGGTAGCGGTGGTTGAGCGAAGCCGAAACCACAGGTTTTGTTTCTATATCATGTGATGCCTTCGACTTCGTATTATATGTGCCTTCGACTTCGCTCAGGCACCGGTAGCGGTGGTTGAGCGGAGCCGAAACCACAGGTTTTGTTTCTATATCATGTGATGCCTTCGACTTCGCTCAGGCACCGGTAGCGGTGGTTGAGCGGAGCCGAAACCACAGGTATGTATTTACCATCCATCGCAGGTATAACAAGGTGCATTACCTGCACCACTTGTTGTTGTAATGTTTTGTCCGTCAATTACAATCCACCTTGAAACATTTGCATTATATTGTAACTGCACCACATTTGGTCCCACCTGTGTAACAATATCAGCACCTAACCAAGAGTTCCTTTAGGGTATCTCCGTTTGCTAATACTTCCGAGAAATATTTTTGGGGCATAATCCAAATAAGGGGAGTTTATTTGTTCTCCACAATTTTCAATTTCAATCTTTATCGAATCATTTTGTTGTGCATTCAATATTGAAACAAAAAGGATAATAAATGAAATAAATAAGTTTTTCGTACTGCCCGTCCTTATTCCATTTGTCTGATTGCTTCCACCAGCACACCACCTGCTCCCACACTAAGGGCTTGTGAGTCCTAATCGCATTTGTAACAGGTGCGGCAATAGGTAGTACCGGTAGCGCCACATCCTCCATCTGTCCATCCACTGGGACAAACAGCCACAGAAGAACAATTAGTAGCACCATACTGATATAAAACTACACACGGAACTCTTGAGGATGTAGTACCTGACATTGAGAATTCCACTTTTCCCTCAGCACCCACTCCCCCAGCCGCCCCCCCGACATACGACCTACCCGCACCGCCACCACCAGGGGCAGTACCAACCCCTGCTGAAGGATTGCCACCCACGCCTCCGCTGCTACCCCCGCCTTTTCCGCCAGCACCTGCTGTACCAACGCTAGCGTTTGATCCTGCAGCTCCTGCGGCCATTATTTGACCGCCCGCGCCAGTTCCTCCTGCTCCGGCTGATCCCCCACACCAACCTTGCCCCTGAGCTCCTCCTCCTCCTCCAGTGGCACTTATTCCAATGGTGCCAACACTGCTTGTTCCACCCGCACCACCACTTGAGCCAGCGTTTGCTGTACCACCTGCTCCCACGGTAACAGCATACCCTGTGCCTCCTGTGAGGTAAAAATTTCCTTCGCTATAGCCACCACCGCCTCCGCCTGCTCCCCCATAACCACAGCCACCACAGCACCAGGCATCATCGCAGCCACCACCGCCACCACCACCCCATACTTTTACATTATAAGTACCGCTACAGGTAGGAGTAAAGGTGCCTGATGAGGTAAAAGTAGTAGTTGATGAAACGGCAAGAGCTGCGTCTTTATGAATGGATTCTATTTTCCAAACCTTTCCTGCAGGAACAGTAGCAGCCGGAGTGGTGATACTGAGGTTCTGGCTGTAATCCAACGTTGTACCGTTTATGGTAAATTCAATAACTGAAATTGAAAACACGTACTGCGCTTTCTCCAATGTTTGCCCTGCCTTGAGCCAGGAAGGAAGTTTTAGCCCTGCCACATGGTTTTCATCGGCAACAATGCTGTTGCCGTCAATTTTTAACATTGGTAAGCACTGGGCAGATAAGTTTTCAATAAAAGTAAACTGTAAGTTAAGTGCCGTAAAGAAAAGTGCAACCTTGAATAATTTTTTCATGTTAATTTCAATTTTATTGTGTTTCTATACCATTTGTGCCTTCGGCTTCGTATTATATGTGCCTTCGACTCCGCTCAGGCACCGGTAGCGGTGGTTGAGCGGAGCCGAAACCACAGGTTTTGTTTCTATATCATGTGTGCCTTCGGCTTCGTATT
>JAHEXZ010000066.1 GCA_023251835.1 Bacteroidota bacterium
GCCTAAAAAATAGCTCTACAAAACACGTTAAATTAATTTCAGAGAGCTTTTAAAAAGAAAATTTATTGATCTTAAAAGAGAAGGTAGGTTTTTTCACAACCTGACGTTTTGCGGCTTGGCCTGGTTTATTTTGTAAGATTAGAAAGTAGCCAACTTTCAAATATAGGAAATGGAAATTAAAAGCGCAGCAGCAAGGAAAACAAAATAAAAATTAATTTCTACCGAAAAGACGTTTTCCTTGCTGCCCTTACTTGACAGGAAAACCTTACAAAATAAATCAGGCCAAGGTGGTGTTATGCGCTTTACCTAGCACACAGCATGCGTTTCTCACGTATTCGGCCTGCCAAGCTCTAAGTACTATAAAATCTATGCCACCACTTTCGATTTTTATATCCCATTTTCGTAATGTCTCCAACACGAATCTCAACAATGTTGCATCGAAAGAGTTTAGGGTTAATAAAAAAATGAAGTCTCTTTTCTTGATAGACCAAAATTTTCGTCATGGGAACAAAATCGCCAGATGGTTCAAATAACAAAGCTGGTTTGCTCAATAGTTTATCAGGTTTACCAAGTAATTTTTTTATGTCTTTTTCGGTCATGTGTTTAAGTTTTTCAATACTCTTCTCTCTGAGGGCGATTGAGTCGATACATTGATCTTTAATTCCGAATAACAGTCCACTTTTAAAATGAATCCAGCCATCATAGTAATTAAATTTTGTCGCCTCTGTTGAAAAATTGTCATAAATCACCTTATGATCTTTAAATACGATTGAAATCACATTCCTAAGATCAACTAGGGTAAAACTTGATTTTAGTTTTACGTTATCAACGGAAACAGAATTAAAGTCAAAGTTTTTTTTTAAAACTATTTCTGGATTTACTAATATATCAACTTGGTTATTATTCATAAACGTTTCCGAAGCTATAAAGTTTTCTGATGTAACATTGGCTTTCTATGTATTGCAGCTAACTTATGGATTGGCACAATTCAATAAGCACTCCATTGGTATTTTTAGGATGTAAAAAACAAATGAGTTTATTGTCTGCTCCTTTTTTAGGTTGTTCTGAAAGCAATGTAAATCCTTCGTTTTGCAATCGTTTCATTTCTGCGTTGATGTCTGCTACCTCAAATGCAATATGATGAATGCCTTCGCCCTTTTTTTCAATAAAACGGGCAATAGCACTATTCGGATGGGTGGCCTCCAGCAGTTCTATTTTATTCTCACCAATACTGAAAAAAGAAGTGATAACATTTTCATTTTCTACTTTTTCCAATTTATATGGTTGTTTTCCAAAGAGCTTTGTAAACAACTGGTTTGATTCTTCCAGATTTTTTACCGCAATGCCTATGTGCTCTATTTTTAGCATATTCAAATTTTAAAAAAGGATAAAAAAAAATCCCGATTTTCTTCGGGATTTTGAAAACGTGTTAAAATCAGATTTATTATTTTTTAATAAATTCACCCATCTTATTATCATAATTCAGATAATAAGCCCCTTTTGGAAGGTTAGAAGCATCAATAGTAGAAGCAAAGCCTCTTTTTACAATATTTCCATATTGATCATAGATTTCAAACATGGTTTCTGTAGGTGTTTCGCCATTAAGAAAAGTAATATTTTTGGATACTTTTGCCGGACTGAAAGTAATTTCAGGAGTAGGTGACATAAAATCAACAGTTTTTGAATATCTTGGCTGGCCGGTGTAATCAATTTGCTTAACACGGTATTGATTCTTTCTATAGTGAGGAACCACTTTGAAGGAATATAAATTCATATCAGCGAGTCCTAAACCTTCCACTTCTCCAACTTTTACCCATTTATTCCAACGGAACTGTTCAACGATGTAGTTTAATTTTCCACTTTCACCTTTAGTTGACCATTTTAGCGTCATGTCAGGTTCAACAGACATTGATATAACTTCAAAAGTGCTCTTTGGTTTTAATACTTCTGGGTTTAGCACTTTAGGTTTACAATCATCTTTGTGTGTGATTTTTACTTCTACTTTATCGCCTACTTTCAGTAATAAATTTCTGAAATCGATTTCGAATGCACTGGAAGCAATTTCATCTGTAGTAACGTTGCCATTCACTCTTACTTCCTGCACACAGTAACCAACTCCTGAGCTGGCAAAAGGGTTTTGTATATATAAGTTTTTCCCCTGGTAGTTTCCTTCCAACACAATTACACCAGTAGAGAAACCAGCGGTTGAAACAAGTAAACTAAATACAGCAAAAAGTGTTTTTTTCATAATCTCTGTAAGTATTAATGAAAGTGCCTTTTAAATTAACAATACTTTTCGGATACAATATTAAAAATTGTATTTCAGAATTTCAAAATTAATAAAATTAATATTATTCATAAGCTGGTCGCAAAAATAAACAAATTTGTTTCATGCAGCACATCTTTTGAACTATTTTTATAAATTACTTCTGTCAGAGGTGTTTTGAAAAATAATATTTGCTTTTTTGTAAAAGATGGAGTAATCTTGCATGCTAATCCGAAGAGTATACTTTATATATCTTAAATAATTCGTATGAAATTATGAAAAAGTTATTGTTTTTATTTATCTCATTAATTGTATTTTACACATCCTGCTCTGATTCAGGGCGTGGTTCAAAAGCTGCAAAAGGTGACAAAGTATATGGTGGGGTTCTTCGTGTGAATGAAACAGAACAATATCAAACACTTTATCCTGCAAGTATTACTGATGTTGTATCCTATCATATTGCAAATCAGATATACGAAGGGCTTGTGAAATTTAATCCGAAAGATTTATCCATTAAACCATGCCTGGCTGAAAAGTGGGAAATAGATCCCACAGCTACTGTTTATACCTTTCATCTTAAAAAAGGGGTGTTGTTTCATGATAATGCCTGTTTCTCAGGGGGTAAGGGAAGAGAGGTAAAGGCTGCGGATGTAAAATATGCTTTTGAATTATTGTGTATCGACAGCAAAGGAAATGTTAACTTTTCTGCTACTTTTAAGGATAGGGTGGTGGGTGCTAATAAATTCTACGAGGCCAGTAAAGATAAACCCAATGGAGAAATTGAAGGGGTAAAGATAGTAGATGATTATACTGTTAAGATTACGCTAACAGCTCCAAGTACATCATTTTTGTATGCTTTAGCTTCACCTGCAACCAGCATTATTCCAAAAGAAGCTGTTGAAAAATATGGTGTTGATACAAAAGTAGGAACCGGCCCGTTTGTTTTTGCTGAAAACAGTAATGAAAATGTGATATTAATCAAAAACAAAAACTACCATGGAATAGATTCTTTGGGTAACCAACTACCCTTCCTTGATACGGTGGTGATTAGTTCTTTTCCAACCAAAAAAGAAGAGTTAGACAATTTTAAAAATGGGAATTTATCAATTGTAATAGGCCTTTCCTCTGAAGCCATTAAAGATATGGTAGAAAAGGATATTACTGATTTTCAGAATAAACCGCCAAAGTATATTCTTGATAGGTCAGCCGAAATGGCAACCTCATATTATACATTTAACCTTACCAGGCCGCCTTTTAATGATGTAAAGGTACGTAAGGCATTCTGTTATGCGATAAAAAGAAATAAGATTATCGAAGAGGTTTTAAGAGGCGAAGCTTATGGGCCGGGCATTAATGGGATTTCTCCTCCATCATTTAAAGGCTACGATATTACAAGAATTAAAGGCTATGACTTTGATGAAAAAGAGGCAAAACGGTTGTTAGCAGAAGCTGGTTATCCGGATGGGAAAGGTTTTCCTCCTATAAAGATTGAATTGAACAGTAGCGGTTCAAAGAGTGCGGATGTAGTCTTGGAAATTCAAAAACAACTAATGGAGGTGTTGAATGTGAATGTTGATTTTGAAGTGGTATCTTTAAAACAAAAGCTGGAGGACGAGAAATATGCTCGTGCAGATATATTTCGTGCATCATGGATTGCTGATTTTCCAAGCCCTGAGAATTTTTTATGGATTCTGTATGGTGCAGGTGTTCCGGATGATATTAAACAACCATCCTGGCCAAATACATCACGATACAAAAATCCTGAATATGATAAACTATTTGAAGCAGGAAAGTCTGCTAAAACAATTGATGAGAGTTATGCTAACTTTATGAAAGCAGAACAAGTATTAATGGATGATGCTCCAATTATGGTATTATGGTATGGAGAAAACTACCGACTGGTAAAATCTAATATACGTAACTTTTTCTCCAACCCTATGCGTCACAGGGATTACACTGAGGTATACCTGAAAGAGCCGGTAACCGGTGCAGCAAATCCGTCAACAACGGAGGATAAGAAAGAAGAGCATTAATTGAGCCGTATAATAGAGTTGGGCAGGGGGAGCAGGCATTTTTCTTTTACAGTGGCAGGAAATATTATTTTTTCCATCCGTTCAATAAAACACTTGCCATTAGTAAACGGAACAATTTTATACCGTTTTTTGTTTAAATCGTATTTCTTAAAAAAATTTTCCCAATGCACCACTATTATCTTTTTCGGATTCAGATAGTGCAAAAGTTTATCAGGGTAGTCTGTAACATTATCAAATGAAGCCATACATAGCATAGAAATATCTATTTGTCCAATTTGTTTCATATATGCAGCAGGCGGCAACCCTTCAAAAGGAGTACAGGCTGAGGTTTGAACATGTATTCTGAGCGTATCCGAAGGGTCTGTTATTTCCACCAGATATGTTAAGGTTCGTCCTTCATTCCAGATAAGGGGGTCGGTGCCGTTATAATATTCATCCGTAGTTGGAGAAGCTGTTGTTTCACCATCAAAAAATTTGACAAATTTATAATGAGGAGCATGGTCTGCCAGGATAGGCATTACTCGTATATTTTCATCAACTCTTATCCAGTGTACTTCAGGTTTGGTGAATTGTGCTGAACTATCCTGTACATTAATCAAATCGCTGGCAGGAATAAGATTTTTCAGCATTTTGTTTACAGAATTATTCCCATAAATTATAGGATGCTTCAGAAACACTTTATGATATAAATGTGGAACATCCAATAAATGATCATAATGTGCGTGAGTGACAAATACAGCACTTACATTTTGTATGTTTTTTATAACAGCTATCTTTTTTAACAAGCTTGTATCGGGTTTCAGAACCATATTGATTTTCCAAAGCTTAAACCAGTCTTTATAGCTCATAGCACTATTAGAAAAAAAAGGATCAATGGCAATAGTTGTTGTTCCTTTTGAAATCAGCATTCCACCTGCTCCGAGGTATTGTATTGTAACTCCTTTTAGTTGCGATATACCTGAAATACTGGTGTCTTTTACCGGAGGTAATTTTTCAAATATTTTTTTCTCATTATTATTGATTTTTACAGGACAATCATTTTGGTGCTGACCATATCCTGATAATGAATAATAGTAAAAAAAGAGTAGTGAAAAATAACGTAATATGAGGGATATTTTAAGCATTGGGCACTACCGGAGGTTCCATGACATGACCACAATTTTTACAGGTACGCAACTGTTTATTTCCATAAAATTCAGCAAAAGTTGACTGGAACTGAGTCATAATGTTAGTTAATGCAAAATATTTTTCAAATAGTTTATTGTTGCAATTTTCACAAAACCAAAGCAGGCCATCTTTTTCGTTTTCTCTTCGTTTACGTTCCATCACTAAACCAATGGTATTAGGTCCTCTTTTAGGATTGTGCGGGATTTTAGGTGGTAATAAAAATATTTCACCCTCCTTTATTGGTATATCGATAGCTTTGCCCTCATCCTGGATTTTAACTGTAACATCCCCTTCCAATTGGTAAAAAAATTCTTCACTTTCATTGTAATGATAGTCTTTACGAGAATTAGGGCCTCCTACAACCATAACAATAAACTCAGTATTTTCATATACAACTTTATTACCTACGGGAGGTTTTAATAAATGGCGGTTTTCATCAATCCATTTTTTAAAGTTTAGAGGGTGTTGCACAGACATGGTTAGTAAATTTTAACTATATTTTAGCCGTTAACTGAAATGAAAACACACGTTGAGGAGCTAAATAAGCCGGGCGAACCATTACTTCACGGTTGAGTACATTATTCACAATAAACGCTACTTTAACTGTTTTATTTAGTTGGTAGGATAAACGATAATCAAACACTACATCGCCTTTATTGTGTTCCTGGCGGTATTTTTTCATACCAGGGAAGCTGCTTTCATTGTCTCCAAAAATTCTATCGATATTTTCCATAAAGCTATTGGCGCGCATACTTATTCCGGTGCTCCAGTTTTTATAATCAAACTGTACATCAGCTTTTCCGTTGTGTTGATATCTGTATTTTAATAAATCAGTAGGTAGAGTATTTCTTGCTGTGTCTACTGCCGGATCAAAATCAGTTTGACGTGGGTCGATATATGTATAACCTAATAATGTGGTTATATTAACAGCACCCACTTTTCCTTCACCCATAATTGAAACTTCCACACCACGAATACGAGTGTTGCCAATATTTTGTGACTGGAATCCTAATCCTAATTGCGATGGAGTCTGATAAGGCGGGATAAGTGGTCCATATTGTCCGAAAGTAAACTCCATCATGTTTCTGTATTCCGACCAGAAAGCACTTATATCAATAAATCCTTTCCATCCGCCAATGCGAACTCCTTGTTTTACAGCAATTTCAGAGCTCCAGCCCGTTTCAGGTTTTAAGCTGTCATTCGGATAGATATCCAACCCACTGGCACTGGTACGTATATATCGTTCGGCAATGGTAGGAAAACGGAAGCCTTGTCCGAATGAGGTTCTGATAAAGGTATATTCTTTCAGTTTATAATTGAGTCCTGCACGAAACACGGGTTTTACCTTTGAATTTTTTATTATAGGCCTGGAAGCATCTGACAAGAAGTCTATATTAACTTGTGTTTCTATACTATCCGTTTTATAATATTCGCCACGTAATCCTAAAGAAGTGGTTAAACGGTCAAATTTTTTATCTAACTGTGTAAATACGGCAATATTGGTACTATAGTGTGTGCCGTATATTGCCCCGGAATGTACTTCGCTATAATTAGATACTGCTCCTGATGTCCAGGTAAGGCCATTGGCAAAACGTTTCTGAAGCTGATATTCTGAGTAATAGAGTTCGGAATGGCTGGATTGGTTGTTAGAATTCAAATCTACAGTTTGGAAATACCTTGTTCTTAAGGAATGGCGTGAATGCACGGTATTATATACCACAAACGGGTCTACATTGGTTCTTACAGCATTAAATCCAATAACAGAGCCTCCTTGTGGGTATAACGCGGAATCGGGGTTAACCCACATCACATATACACCGCCACTATTGTGCATATTATTTACATTCACTCCGGCAGATAGACCCGGTATTTTCTTAAAACGGTAACGTATGTTAGCATTTATTCTTATCCGTTGGTCATAATTAGTATACTGATAACCTTCATCATTAAACAGATTACCACCAACCACTAAATCAAAATTTCCTAATTTTTCGGAATGATAAAAATTTATTCCGCTATAAGTAGGGAACTTTCCATTGTTCCACCAGTTGGCAAGTTCCTTACGTTTGGGTTTGTCATAAACAGCACTGTTAAAAATTACTTTTGTTTCAGGTTCATCTTTTGCGTAGGCGGTACGAAAATTAATAAGACCATTGATAGCGGAAGAGCCAAATAAGGCTGAAGAAGCTCCTTTAATAACCTCTACCTGTTCACAATTTTCAATAGGCAAAAACGTCCATTTCACATCTCCCTGATGTGCAGTAAGCATAGGCATTTCATCTACCATCACTAACACACGACTGCCCGCACCGTAACTAAAGCCTGAACCACCACGGATATTTGCCTGCCCGTCAATAATGTTTACCCCCGGTACCTGGTCAACAGCCTTCTCTATTGAAGTTACAGCTTTATTCTCAGCCAGGCTGGGTTTTATTACTTCCATTGAAACGGTTACTTCATTTAGCTTTTGTTCAAATTTACCTGCCGAAACAACCACAATATCCAGTGTTTTGGAATCCGGTTCCAGCATGATATTCATTTGAATGGTATCATTTTCCTTAGCATCAATAGTTTTAACCTGGGATTTATATCCTACATATTTGAATTCGGCTTTGTGCTGGCCGGAAGTAATTTTAAATAAGTAAGAGCCGTTGATATCTGTTGCCGTTCCTGAAACATCATCTATTACCACACTGGCACCTACAATCGTTTCTTTGTTTTTAGCGTCTGAAATTGTTCCTTTGATATATGCGTTCTGTGCTAAAAGTTTACTAACTGCCTGAATACAAAATAATAGAGTAATTGTTTTCTTCATGATTTGTTTTTTAAAGCCCGTTAAATAGTTCAATTCCCGGAGCCTGAAAATTTATTTAATTTTATTCTTATGCATCTTTTTGGTTGTCCCGCAATACTGCGGGATTAGATTTTTCGCCATAGTTGCTTCACTATGGCTGCATCCAGCATAGCTATCCGGATGCCTCGTTTCACTCAAAAATATCTATAATTATTTCATTAAATAAAATTTAAACAGGCTCTTAATTTTATATTTTTGTTTAAAACAACCCTGCAATATACAAATTATTGCATTTTGGAAAAGGATACATGTATGAAAATTTAAAATATAAAATTGCGCTTACGCTCATTCCTAATATTGGTGATATACTTGCCAAGCGGCTTGTTGCTTATTGTGGAAGCCCTCAGGCTGTATTTGAAGAAAAAAAATCATCGCTGGAAAAAATACCGGGAATAGGTGAAGCCTATGCAGGTTCCGTTATTAATCACTCAGTTTTCGGCCGTGCGGAGGAAGAAATTAAATTCATTGAAAAAAATAATATTACAGCTTTATTTTACTTAGATAGTAATTATCCCAAACGGTTAACTCACTGTGAAGATAGCCCGGTACTACTTTATTATAAAGGAAAAGCAGAACTTAATTCTCAAAAAATTATCAGTATTGTAGGCACCCGTGATGCAACTGAATATGGAAAGAAATTGTGTGAGCAGCTAATTGCTGATATAGCAGTATATAATGTTATAGTGGTAAGCGGGCTGGCTTATGGCATTGATATTTGTGCACATAAGGCAGCGCTTGAACATTCATTATCTACGGTTTGTACTTTAGCACATGGTCTTGACAGGATTTATCCTTCTATACATCAGGCAACGGCCCAAAAAATGCTGGAGAATGGAGGTTGGCTAACCGATTTCACCAGCAACACTATTCCAGACCGTGAAAATTTTCCGCGCAGGAACCGCATTGTGGCAGGGATTTCTGATGCAACTATCGTGATTGAATCCAAGAGAACAGGAGGTTCGCTTATAACTGCAGATATTGCCAATAGTTATAACCGTGATGTATTTGCATTTCCTGGCCGGATAGATGATGTTTGCTCAGAAGGTTGTAATAATCTCATTAAACAAAACAAAGCAGCATTGATTCAGTCGGCTGCCGATCTTGTATATATTTTAGGCTGGGGGCAGCATAAAGGCGCGAAGCATGCGCCACAACAAAAACAACTTTTTGTGGAGCTGAGTGCAGACGAAGAATTATTGGTAAATGTACTAAAAGGAAAAAATTCAGTCACAATTGACGACTTGTGTCTTGCTTCTAAACTCCCTATGAGTAAGGTTTCTGCATTGTTGCTTACGCTGGAATTTTCAGGTGTTGTAAAGTCCTTTCCGGGAAAGGCTTATGGACTGAATTAGATTTATAAGCTGTTAGGGGACGTATAAAACAACTACACCAACAAATTTTAATCCTTGGAATAAAGCCAAAAAACAACTATAACGTAAAAAATATAATGTATCTTACTTTAGTTGAAGATTGCGCTATCATTGATATTCAGGAAGGCATTAATTACTATAATGAACAAAGGCAGAAGCAATATGCCCGTTTTTCTTAAAACAGGCAATGCCTCTTTTTTATACAATACGGGAATAGTTTTACGTACTATTTTTCCTTCCGGCCCTTCAAAATAAACTACAACACGTGGAAATGAAAACCAGGGCGTTTTAAAATAAACCGACCTGATTTTTTTCCTTCTGATAGTAGGCGTTGTACTGCTTACAAAGCCATTTTTAACACGGATAAATGAAATAAACAGTAAAAAAAGAGCTCCATAGTTCAGCAGGTGTTTAAAAAAATAAATCCCATAGTAAGACAGAGATACAGCAGTATAAACAAATATAAATGCAAAGAAAATATAGTTCAAAACACTTATTATTCCCCATCCTTCACCCAATTCATGCTCTATAGGAATACGTGTTACATGTTTGGTATTTATAATAAAAATAGTGTCATCTGTAATATGACAATACTCTTTTTTGTTGATCCTGAAATATTTTGTTTCCATTTTTATATATTCATACCACAGATTTTGCAGATTGTCACAGATTGATGAACAGGGTGAATCTGTGGCTATTCTATTTATTTTTGCCACAGATTTCGCAGATAATGCAGGTTGTCAAACAGCTTGAATCTGTATATATGCGGCCTTTTAAACTTCTTTTATTGACTACCCTATATTTGTTTGACAAAAATACATCGAATTTCCTCTTCCTGCTTAATAATTATTAACTTTGTTCCCATGATAACTACAGACCAACTAAAAGACCTTCGGGAACGCACTGATGCGTTGAGGAGGCATCTTTGACATCGATCGTAAGCTACGTGAAATAGAAGAAGAAGAAGAAAAAGCGCTCGCTCCTGATTTCTGGAACAACCCTAAAAAAGCAGAAGAGCTTCTTAAACAAACCAAAATAAAAAAGGACTGGATAAAATCGTACACTGCTTTATCAGGCAGTATAGACGATCTTACTGTTATTTATGACTTTTACAAGGAAGGGGAAGCCACTGAAACTGATGTAGATAATCAGTTCCATAATACACTAAAACTGCTTGAGGATATTGAATTTAAAAATATGCTCAGCCATAAAGAGGACATCTTAAGTTGTGTAGTGCAAATAAATGCAGGAGCAGGTGGCACCGAAAGCTGCGACTGGGCAGAAATGCTGATGCGTATGTATATGATGTGGGGAGAAAAAAACGGATATAAAGTAAAAGAAACTGACCGTACCGATGGAGATGTGGCAGGTATAAAATCTGTTACTCTTGAATTTGAAGGAGAGTATGCATTTGGATACCTGAAAGGCGAAAATGGCGTTCACCGCTTAGTACGTATCTCCCCGTTTGATGCTAATGCCAAGCGACACACTTCTTTCGCTTCTGTATATGCCTATCCGTTAATTGATGATAGCATTGAAATTGAAGTAAATCCTGCTGATGTTGAGTTTGAAACATTTCGTTCCGGTGGTGCTGGCGGACAAAATGTAAACAAAGTAGAAACTGCAGTGCGCCTCTATCACAAACCATCCGGCATTATCATTAAGAACCAGGAATCACGCTCTCAGCTACAGAATAAAGAAAATGCCATCAAGCTGCTTAAATCTCAGTTGTTTGAAATGGAAATGCGTAAAAAACGCGAATCCATTGCATCTATTGAAGAAAATAAAAAGAAAATTGAATGGGGTTCACAAATTCGTAACTATGTGTTTCACCCTTACAAATTAGTAAAAGATGTACGTACAGGATACGAAACATCAGATGTACAAGGTGTAATGGATGGTGATTTAAATGATTTTATAAAAGCATACCTGATGGAATACGGGTATGCATAAAGGATACACAAAAAATTAACAGATTTATTGTAACTTCACAGACAGAATATTATTTAGAAAAAAAGAAAAACCATATAAAAATCTTAATACTTAAAAAAAATGGAATACAGAATTGAAAAAGACACTATGGGCGAAGTAAAAGTGCCTGCTGATAAATATTGGGGAGCACAAACGGAACGTTCACGCAATAATTTTAAAATAGGTCCGGAAGCCTCTATGCCCAAAGAAATTATTTATGCATTCGGCTATTTAAAAAAAGCTGCCGCACTCGCTAACCATGAATTAGGAGTTTTAAACGCTGATAAAAAAGATCTGATTGCAAAAGTATGTGATGAAATTATTGCAGGAAACTTAGATAGCGAATTTCCTCTTGTGATATGGCAAACTGGCTCAGGAACACAATCCAACATGAATGTAAATGAAGTGATTGCCAACCGTGCACATGTATTAAAAGGTAATAAACTGGGTGAAGGAAAAACATTCATCCATCCGAATGATGATGTAAACAAATCACAGTCTTCTAATGACACCTATCCCACGGCTATGCATATTGCAGCATACAAACAGGTGGTAGATATTACTATTCCGGGAATGGAAAAGCTGAGAGATACTTTACAAAAAAAATCGGAAGACTTTAAAAATATTGTAAAGACCGGGCGTACACACTTTATGGATGCTACACCTTTAACGTTAGGACAAGAGTTTTCAGGTTATACCCAACAAATCAACAACAGTATTCGTGCAATAAAAAATGCACTACAGGCAGTACGTGAGCTGGCATTAGGAGGAACAGCTGTTGGAACAGGGCTGAATACCCCTGAAGGTTATGATGTATTAGTTGCAAAAAAAATTGCAGAACTCACAGGTTTGCCATTTATAACTGCTCCAAACAAATTTGAAGCATTAGCAGCACATGATGCAATGGTTGAATTATCAGGAGCGTTGAAACGCACTGCTGTTGCTTTAATGAAAATTGCAAACGATGTTCGTATGTTAAGCTCTGGTCCGCGTTGTGGCATCGGTGAAATTATTATTCCTGATAACGAGCCCGGTTCATCAATTATGCCTGGCAAAGTAAATCCTACACAACCGGAAGCATTAACAATGGTATGTGCACAGGTAATGGGTAATGATGTTGCTGTATCCATTGGTGGTTCTAATGGTCATTTTGAATTAAATGTATTTAAGCCTTTAATAGCAGCTAATGTATTACAATCTGCCCGCCTGATAGGAGATGCATGCGTTTCATTCAATAACAACTGCGCTGTTGGCATTGAACCTAATTTGCCGGTTATAAAACAACATCTTGAAAATTCGCTGATGCTTGTAACATCGCTAAATACACATATAGGTTATGAAAATGCCGCTAAAATTGCTAAAACAGCACACAAAGGAAATAAAACCCTGCGTGAAGCAGCATTAGAGCTGGGGCTTGTAACTAATGAACAATTTGACCAATGGGTACGTCCTGAAGAAATGTGTGGCTCACTAAAACATGCGTAATTTAAACTTTACCATTAATGCTTATAAAAGAGCAAAATAGGATTATTAATATTTTATCTTCAGGCTTCTTTAAAAATCTTATAAAACGTCATTTCGAGCGGAGCGAGAAATCTTGTTAATTGATTTACAAGATGCTTCGCTTTCGCTCTGCATGACATTAAGAAGAAAAAACGGTTCTTGAAACAGTGTCCATTTAATTTCAAAAATTTATTTATTTTCAATTGAAACAACGGTTTACTATATCATTCTTCCTTATAGTAATTTTCACCGCTCCGATATTCGTTTCAGCACAAACAGACACAACAGAAACGTCCGATGAAGTGATTATTAATGGAAAACGCTACAAAGCAGTTGAAGAAAAAAAAACAGTAATAAAGAAAAAAAAATCAAAATCATTAGACAGCATCTTTGTTATTGACAATAAAAAATTTCAATATTATAACAATTGGCTGAGCTTTGGAGGGGGCGTACAACAAAACCTCACCTATAAAAGAGGGCTGGAATTTGCAGGCGGGGTAGACCTTAATTTTCATATCAAACGTAATTACTTTCAGGCAGGAGCACTTATTACAGGCAAACGCTTTGCTCACTATAATAATTACCAGCTTCATTTTGGTTACGTCAGACGTTATGAAGATACTGATTTTCATTTTGCTGCAGCAATGGGAATCAGCTACTCAACAGGTTTCCAGGTAGAACCCGTAGATTCGGTCAAAACATACAACAGATATTATAACCAGCCGGGATTGTATATACAGGGAGAAGTAATTAAAAAAATAACTTATGATGTAGGTATGGGAGCTTGCCTATTTGCTGACTGGAACAAAGAACAAAGCATGATGGGCCTGCGGTTCACTTTATATTTTTCCGGAGCATACACCGGTAAAAGATATAAGGATCGTTAACTTCATTTATTTATTATCTCTATTGCCTTCTCTACTAATTCATCTCTGCCTTCTGTAACCCCTTTTATAGTCGGATGCATCACTATATCAGGTATTATTCCAACACGTTGTGTTTCTCTTCCGTCTGGATAGTAAATTCCTACCCCGCTTATCATTGTTCTTATTCCACCGGGCAAATAAATGTCTGACAGGTTACCATTTGCACCGGCAGTTGTACTTCCAATGATTGTTACCCTTGGCGATACTCTGAATGCCATAGCATGATACTCTGCAGAACCTTGTGTAAATTCATTTACTATTATTACTACTACTTTATCTTTATACTGTTTTCTGCTATCTCCGCCAATCATCTTTTTTTCTGAAAAAGTAAAAAGACCGGGAATATTTATACTGCCACTGGTATATTTTACAAAGGCAACAGGCTCAGGGATCAGATATTTACCAAGCGTATAAACAACAGACTCTGCCGGATATCCCCTTAAATCAATAATTAGTCCTTTAGTTTTAAGAATGGCTGGTAGCATTTTTTCCAGATATATATTTTTGATACTGGTCGTATTGATATACATGATTCCAGGCACAGGCGATTTAAAACAAGTATCTTTTTTCTGAAAATTTTTCATCTTATATAACCTGTCCCGTGAATAGCATCTGGCTGTAATGCTTTTAACAGAATCGTTCCGTTGATAAGTAATATTTAAAACCGTATCATTGGTTCTGAAAAGGTCAATGCCAATATTACGTAATTGAGTAGTATAATTAGAGGCAGGTGTATATATAATCCTTTCTTTTATAATAGAATCAATGGTTTTATTATTAACTTTAAGAATAACATCACCAGGTTTTAATTTGCTTCTTTCCAATTCTTCTTTTTCCACAAAACCCGTAACAACGGCTTTGTTCTCAATAAAGCTTATATCCACAGGTACACGATTATTCCCTTTAAAAGTTGTCACCACAGGATTGGGAGCCATAATATTGGCGTTAGAATCACGAATGCGCCCTATAACAGATAATACAGCCTGTTTATATTCCAATTCTGCAGCAGCATTTATAAATTGTGGGATATATTCTTTTAGTACTTCATCCCAGCTTTGCTCAAACAAATTCTTATACGGATAATAATATTGAATACTATTCCAATAGCGATATAATGCAAGAAGCTGAAAACCTGCATCGGGATAAGCCATTTTATCATGAACACTTTCATTTGTAAATTCAGGATTTCCGACATTCTTTGCTATATCGATATAATAATGTTCTTCAGGATGTTTTAAATTTTTTATTTTATTTAGTTGTGATACTAATACAGAGCCCCATAGTGTTGTATCGTTGAGCCAGTTCAAATCCGGATAGATTTTAACTTTTGCGCTATCTATAGTCAAGGTATTATCGCTCTTCACCTCTCCAAGATTAGATATCCATGAAGTTAACATTGCATTTCTTTGTACTTTAGTTTTACCCTCCAGCAATCCAGGAAGCACTCTGAACAATTCATAATCCCAATTATAGTTTCCCTTAGCTATTTCAGGATGATAATATTTTAGAAAGCCCCAAATTTTTCCAAGCAAAAAAAGAGTCTCTGTTTTTTCAGGTGTTAAAGCTATTGAAACAATTCCTGATCCTTCATCAAATTCATGGTCTCTATCGGCCTTACGTTCTATTTTAGCTTTTCGTTTTGCCTTGCTAATATCTTTTCCATCAATCAATACCTGAAAATCATCTACCCATAATTTACCGGGGCCGGTGAGCATTGCACCAATATATATTGTTTTAGCTTTGGGTGGAAAAGACAAAGAAACAGAATAATAATTCCAGAAACCTGAGCCCTGTATATTCTTTTGATGGCTATTTTCCATTTTAAGTATATTCCGGTTTTTATCATCAATACGCAGCAAAAGTCCTGTTTCACTATCAGCGGCATCCTGAGCCCGCATATAAGCCCGCACTTCCACTTCTTTCCCCAAATAATCTGCCGGAATTGCGTAGGCTATACAACCAAAAGAACCTTTTATAATATCTTTTGTTGACTCTATAAGTAATGAAACCTTGCCATTATGTTTAACCGATGAATCTATTTTCAGGTTATAGTCAGCTGTTCCCCATCTGAACCAACCATCAGGCAGTCTGCTGTTTTTACTTATTTGTTCAAAACCAAAATTAAAAGCGGGTAAATCTTTATGGTTCTGACAAAAAGCATTGAATACAAATAAACATAATAACAGTATTGCTATTATTCTACACATAACATAAGTTATGGATTAAACATTATAAAATTAAAATTGCAGGTTTCGGTGCTCTGCACCGTAAAAAATATATGCTCCTGTAAACTACAAATATTTCGCGGCTCTGCCGCTTTACCGGATCCGATAACTTATCGGATCAAAAACAAATTTACAGCGGCAGAGCCGCGAAATATTTGTAGATAAAGCTAATCATTAATCTGTTAGGTGCAGCGCACCGAAATATGATTGTACGGAATCTAACCGATTTTGCCTATCGCAAATTCAGTAAGATTCCGTATAAAAAAAGAAAAAAATAAAGAATAGAAAAAAGGGTTACACAAACTTTTCTCCTTTGGTCACTTTTACATTGTTCACAAAGTTTTTAATTTGCTGTTCATCCTCTTTTTTGCAGACCAATAATATGCCATCTGACTCCACCAAAATATAACCATCCAAACCCTGAAGTATCACTAATTTATCTTTAGGAACATTAACAATACAATTCTTAGAATTATAGGTGATTACATTTTTTCCTACAATGGCATTTTTGTCTATGTCGGTAGGAATATGCTCATACAAAGATCCCCATGTTCCAAGATCACTCCAACCGATTATGGAAGAACGCACATATACATTATCTGCCTTTTCCATAATGGCATAATCAATTGAGATATTTTTACAACGTGTATATACATTCGCAATAAATTCTGTTTCACGGGGAGTATAATAAACAGACTGGCCTTCTCTGAAAAGAGCAGCCATTTCCGGTGAATGCGTTTCAAAAGCTTTAATAATGCTTTTTACACTCCAAACAAAAATGCCGGCATTCCACAAAAAATCACCACTTTGCAGAAAAAATCTGGCCATCTCCAAATCTGGTTTTTCAGTAAAGGTTTTTACCTTTTTTATACGGGCATCTTCTTCCTGAATTTCAGATTCTACATATTGAATATAACCATAACCGGTATCAGGCCGGGAAGGACGAATACCAAGAGTAACCAAACAATCTTCAGATGCTGCTTTTTTATAACAGGCCTTTATTGCTTTTACAAATGTATCTTCTTTAGTAATCAAATGATCAGAAGGAGCAATTACAGTTATAGCATCAGGGTTTGAAGCAGCTATTTTATAACAGGCATAAGCAACACAGGGAGCTGTATTTTTTCGCATAGGCTCACTTAAAATAGCAGAGTCGGCTATTCCGGGAATCTGTTCTTTTACCAAACTAACATACGTGTCATTGGTAACAATAAAAATATTTTCTTTCGGACAAAGGCGTGAAAACCGATTGTAGGTTTGCTGTAGCAGGGTTTTACCTGTACCCAGAATATCCATGAATTGTTTCGGATGAGCAGTTCTGCTCATAGGCCAGAAGCGGCTGCCAATGCCACCGGCCATTATTACACAATATTTGTTTTTTGTAGTTAGTTGCATCCCAATTAAACTTAGGAATTAAATTCAAATTCTGTCTGCCTGCGAGGTATAGAACAAACCCTCCTCGTACAAGCTGTTCGACCCCTTTGGTGTCAGATATTTATAGAAATACAATCATTCTCTATAAAGATAGGACTCCTTCGGAGTCCAACGAAAGTGTGAAATTTATACCATTTAGAACTTGTTTAAATTTTATTTGATTCTAGATAGACTCTAAATCTACTATTCTAATTTTTTAAGCGCACTTCTTAAACTTTCAATCACAGCATCTACATCTTCCAGTTTGCATGTACCTACTGACAAACGATACCAGCTTGAATCTGAAGAAGCTCCAAAAGCATAAAAAGGCACTAAAGCAACTTTTCCTTCATCCAATATGTATTTTGTAATATCCTGTGTTGTTTTAAGTTCTTTCCCCTCAATGGTTTTACTGCCATGCAATGCAAACTGTACAGTCAAATAAATTGCAGCTTCAGGAGCAATTGCATCTACTTTATAGCCCTCTGCTTTTAAAGCCTGAAAACCTTTGTAAAACCCAACCAGCCTGTCGTTCAGCTTTATTTTTATATCTGCCAGAAATGTTTCATAGTTTGTTGAATCATTCAAATAGCTGGCTGTTGCTATTTGTTCAGCTTTAGGAGCCCATGCACCAACATGAGTTAAAATCAACTTTATTTTTTCAATAATTTTTTTAGGCCCCATTGCCCAGCCAACACGAATACCTGTTGCTGCAAGTGATTTTGAAATACCATCTACAAATAGTGTATAATTTTTCATTTCCGGACGCAGTGTAACAGGATCATAATGTTTGGTAGCACCATGTGTCAGTGCCCAATAAATCTGGTCATACATCAGGTAAACAGGTTTCTGGCCTTTGGCATTTCGAATGTTGTTTTCAGCAATTATCAAATCACAAATATCTTCCAGCTCTTTTTTACGGAAGGTTGTACCTGTAGGATTGAGAGGTGAACATAAAGCAATCAGATGTGCTGAACCAATATAAGGCTTTATATCCGTGGCTGTTGGCATAAAGTTAGTAGCTGGTGATGTTTCAATCATTACAGGCCTGGCATGATTCAGATAGGTATAGTGATTGTTGTTCCAGGAAGGAACCGGGAAAACCACTGTATCACCATTATCAACCAATGCACGGAATATTGCATAAATAACAGGACGAGCTCCACCGGCAATAACAATTTCATCCGGTTTATAATCCAGATTACCATAGTTTTTTAATAGCTTTGCAACAGCCTGCCGTAATTCCAGCATACCATCTGCGGCCGGATAATTTGTCTGGTCATCATTATATGCATCAATAATAGCCTGTTTTAACTCAGAAGGAATTGGAAATATTTTAGGATTAAAATCACCAATGGTAAGGTTATATACTTTTTCGCCTTTTTTTATTTTCTCATTTACTTCGGCAGCCAGTTTTATAATTTCAGACCCAATAATATCTTCAGCCAGTTTAGATACAATCAGATCATTGTTTTTATCAAGTGTAGCAGTACTCATTTAAAACAGTTTAAAAATCAATAATTCAAATTTTTACAGGAATAACAAAATTAAGTAAAAAACCCCCGCAAATGAAGCTTATTACTGATTAATTTTTGGTTAATAAGTAATGGAAAAAATATAAATATGCTAATTTGAGTTAACCTGGGTTACTTCTGTAAGTGGATTAAATAAATACAGCCGATTTGTTCCCAACTCTTTGCATCTGAATCGTTTACGACTCTGTTCTCCTTTTATAAATTTCCGGTTGTTGTATTGAAATGCTGCACCCTGAGGCAGATCTTCCAGCATAATTGTATTCTGACGTAAATCATATTTTTTTAAAACACGAAGTAAATTGATATCAGTACAACTTGATGCAGCCGGATTGTTCATGTATTTACGCAAAGCAGTTATAACATCTACTGGAAAAATATCGGGAATCAGAAATTGTTGCATCAGTAATTTATAATGTAGCTTCCACTCTTCTCCGTGTGGTTTTACCATGTCTTTATGTTTAATATAATTTGATAAATGGGCAATTTCATGAACAAGTGTAATTAAAAATGCATACTGGTTCATACCATAATTGATGGTTATCAAATGATTCTCACCATTTACTGGAGGACGGTAGTCGCCAAATTTTGAGGATCTATTTTTTTTGATCTTCAATTTAAAATCAAATTTATATATCCATTCTGCAATAACAGGTACTGCTTTTTCAGGGATATATTTTTGAAGAATTGATTGATTGCGCTCTAACTGTTCCACTAACCTGCGAATTATAAATCTTTACGAATAACGAATTTACAAATTATGCAAAAATAAAATATACTGAATCTTACTGAGTTTTGCGATGGCAAAACGGGTTAGAGCCAGCCGAAGTATAACTAAATGGCTATTCCACATAAGTAGGCGTATTACAGCTTTCCTTTCTACCCACAAACTCATACTTTAAGCCTACCCTGAGTTCAATATTTTTATTTCGTGCTTCCAATGTGGATTTTTTATATGCTGGCATTATCAAGTCGGGGTTATAAAAAGCTTCAACAAAAAATTTAAAATTGCTATAGCTTACCAGCTCAATACCACCGCCACCTGCAACACTCACATGTAGCGGTATAAATTTACCTGTGATGGCAGGAGATTCTGTCCCTTGTGATAAATTATATTCTAATCTTGGGCCAACTAATATGTAGGGAATGATACTGTACATTTCATACCGTAATTTCAGGTAATTATTCCAGCATAGGTATTGTAATTTATTTAAATACGTCCCTTTCGGTTGTTTATCTCTTGAGCCTTTTTCGTTGTATTGAACTTCACTTACCCAGCGGGCGTAATTACCGCTATAAAATTCAGCAAAAATACTGGCATTTACTCCCGGTATATATTTCTTTTTGGAAATGGCGATAGGGTCAGAAAAATAAAATTTTTGGTTTCCAAGTGAACCTCCTGCTGTAATGCCTACGCTGTTGAGGAATTGCGATTTGCCGTGCAAGATAAATAACAACATGAAAAATATTAAAAAAAAATTTTTCATGTTGTTTTATGGTTTTTTATTGTCCATATATTAAATCCGAAACCAAATGCAATCCTGAATTCGCTTAATGATACAGCAGGGATATCAGATGTGTGAATTCCTTGTACATACTTGGCTTCAATAAAAAGATGTGTAAACGTTGTGGCATAATAATTTACTCCCGCAGTTACTGAAGCTAAAGGATTTATGGATTGTGGATAGGTGGATATATTATATGGATAGGTTTCAATTGACCCATTATTGGGTGCTTTTAATTGTGTCCAACTGATACCCGGTTCAAACCCAATATATGGATCAAGGCGGTTGTTGGTTTTAGGGTGATAGTAGAAACCAGTAAAACAGGTGCTGTTTTTAGAGAAAGGAAGTGCTGCATTAGATGTACCAAGAAAGAAATACAATCCTCCTCTGAAAGAAATATTATCTTCGATATAATATTCAAGATTGCCACTCACATACATGTTGGTTGCTTTAAAAGCCGTCATTTGTCCGGCAGCCAGGGTTCCTTTACCACTAAACAATCCTTTAGCGATAAACCTTTCGTTATCTTGTGCTATAGAAGCAAGAGGAAAAAAAAGAATAATTGCAATTAGTTTTTTCATCTGATTTTGAAATTTTTTATTGATTCCAATTAGTTTTTTTTATCTGATTACGTACTCTCAGTTATGCCGAACACCCATGTTAAATTTTCGGAAATGAGCGCCTTTTGCGCCATCACGCTTTGCGTGATTTAAATTGTTTCGGGATATAACATATAAATTATTTTTTGCATAAATCAGCTATTACGAAGTTTGCACTTATAGTAATGAATATGTGTCCTTCCAGGTTACTTCCCTTTTCTTTCTCTATTTGCAAATATTTTTCTCCGATATCGTTTGTCCGCACTTGAGCATCTATATCACTGCCAAAATGAAGAACATATTGAGATGTGAATGAAATATCAAACCTTTCAGTAAAATTATAATGCGTGCCGAACCCTAATTGTGTTGCAAAACTCCATCTATCCTTTGATTTTTTCAGATTACTGTTTAGTTCTTCGTCAATGATGGGATTAGCTTGTATTTTTGTATAGTCACCACAAAAACCACCAAGGACAAATGGAGTGAAAGTATTTTTTTGCCCCATTTTTTTTCCTGGATAAATTATCATTGATTCACCGATATGTGAATCGTATCTTTGTCCTACTCCACCAATATCAGTGGTTATCCAATCGGCAAACCATTCTGTATTTAATTTTTCAGCCATGCGGTAACGTACTTGCCATCCGGCACCAATGCCAAAATAATTACCACTTGATCTAAATAAACTTTCTGTAGTTCGCACGCCAAAGGATATTTCTCCTTTACGTGTGTTTATTCCTGTTGATTGTCCATAAGTGAAGCTGGTAAATAAAAGGAATAGAATAGTTAGATTTTTTTTATCCATTGTGCTGATTGTTTATGAAAATTGATAACAACAAATGCTAATGAAAATTGAACGTATATATCTGTAAAATTATTGTATAAAAATATTTCTGCAGATCATGTCTGGTTTTTTAACAAGATTGTAATACCAATGTTAACGAAAAACAGTCAAAAGACTATTTTGAGTGTTACAGTGGTATATGCCGATAGTAAAGCTGTTTAAGCCAATGAGGCAGAGGCGAAATTGGACTATTACAGATTTACAATCAGTATAAGCCCATAATTCAAAGGCCTTTTAAGCAAATCGAGCAGAGTAAAGTAATTTAAACAGCTAAGTATACGGATGGTGCACTTTGATTATGCACTTATTGATTCCATAGCAGGACTTATTTTTTTTACTAAGCCCTGTAATACTTTACCTGGGCCAACTTCAATAAAATTGGCAGCTCCGTCAGCAACCATCTGTTGCACCGTTTGTGTCCATTTTACCGGAGCCGTTAGCTGTGCTATTAAATTAGTTTGGATTTCAGAAGGGTTTGAAACCGCCATAGCGGTCACATTTTGATATACCGGGCAAATGGGCTGATTAAATTTAGTTGAATTGATAGCAGCCTCTAATTCAATGCGGGCAGGTTCCATCAAAGGGGAGTGGAATGCACCACCAACAGGTAATACCAATGCACGTTTTGCTCCTGCTGCTTTTAATTTTTCGCAGGCTATGTTAATTCCATTGATAGTTCCTGAAATTACCAATTGGCCGGGACTATTGTAATTAGCAGCCACAACAACTTCACCGTTTTGGGTTATTTCAGCGCATATATCCTCAATTATTTTATCATCTAAGTTCAGAATAGCAGCCATAGTGGAGGGATTCTGCTCACACGCTTTTTGCATGGCTATGGCACGTTTTGATACCAATACCAATGCATCCTCAAATGATAATGCTTTATTGGCTACCAATGCCGAAAATTCACCCAGGCTGTGACCTGCTACCATATCGGGTTGAAGACTATCTCCAAGTGTTTTGGCTAACACAACCGAGTGTAAAAATATAGCAGGCTGAGTAACATTGGTTTGTTTCAATGCTTCTTCACTTCCTGTAAACATAATGTCTGTTATTCTGAAACCAAGAATGTCATTGGCTTTTTCAAATAATTCCTTTGCTAATGATGAGCCTTCATAAAGCTCTTTACCCATTCCTGAAAATTGTGATCCCTGTCCCGGAAATATGTATGCTTTCATACGGAAATAATTTTTAGAATTTACTAATTCAATATTAATAAAAATAAAAAAGAGCCACGCAATCAGCGTGACTCTTTTTATTAACAATAAATCTTTTAGAATTATTTTCTATCGCCAAACAAACGCAATAGCATAATAAACAGGTTGATAAAATCCATATACAGGTTTAATGCCCCCATAATCACCAGCTTACCAGCTGAAGCAGTACCTAATTCTACACCGGCACCAATATTTTTTAGCTTTTGTACGTCATAAGCAGTCAGACCAGTAAATACCAATACCCCTATAAAACTGATGATATACTCCATAGTACCACTATGTAAGAACATATTTATCAAACTGGCAATAATAATTCCGAATAATCCCATTATCATAATAGAACCAAATTTAGTTAAATCAGTTTTAGTGGTATAACCCACTAATGCCATTGTTCCAAACATGGCTGACGAAGCAATAAAGGTTGTAAAGATGGAACTTGCAGTATATGCAAGGAAAATAAAGCTTAAGCTCATTCCCATTACCGCTGAATAGAGCAGGAAAAGGAATAACAATACCGGATAGGAAATGCGGTTAAACCCAAATGACATCACAAGAATAAATGCAAATGGAGAAAACATAACTGCATAGCCTAAAATAGTTGGCTTTCCTACTTCAGTGTTTATAAGCAATGATAATAATTCAAGGCTGTTTCCGAAATAATAAGCTACAATTGAAGTAATAGCCAACGCAGCGAACATCCATGAAAAAACACTTGACATAAAGGTTTTAGATAAAGCTCTGGTTTGCTCATCTGTTTGAACGAAATTGAAATTTTGGGTTTCCATATATTTTTATTTTAAGTGCTTTTTGATTTTAATGTCTGCAAAGATAATACCTGTTTAGTTGTTTCTGCAAAATTGTCAGCATTTTAGTTTTTTTAACATTATTAATGCAATTTTGAACCTATCAGGCTGATGAACTCCCTTCGTGTAGTATTTTTTAGAAATTCACCCGTAAATGCCGAAGTTGTGGTTACTGAATTTTGTTTTTGAATTCCGCGCATTTGCATACACAGGTGGGAACATTCAATTACAACAGCTACCCCAAGTGGTTTTAATGTGTTTTCTATACAATCGCGAATTTCTGTGGTAAGGCGTTCCTGCACTTGTAACCTGCGTGCAAAAGCATCTACAACACGGGGTATTTTGCTCAATCCTACAATATAGCCATTCGGAATGTAGGCAACATGCGCTTTCCCAAAAAAGGGTAAAAGATGGTGTTCACACATACTGTATACTTCAATATCCTTCACAATCACCATTTGCTTATAATCTTCTTCAAACATGGCACTGCGCAATATTTCTTCAGGATTTAGGTCATAGCCATGTGTAAGATATTGTATCGCTTTTGCTACCCGCTCAGGTGTTTTTAAAAGACCTTCCCGTTCTGTATTTTCGCCAATAGCATTTAAAATATTTTTATATTTTAATGCTATATTGTCAATTAATTTCAAATTATACCTATCAATTTTAGTATATCCTTCTATATTATCAAATTCATCGTGGCTCATATAGGTTATCAGTTATTAGGTTATTGGTTAACCACCAAAATATTCAACATAATTGTTTTCAGTTTCATAAAGCTTAATGCAGTGCAGTTGACAACCCAGGGTACCAATATGGGGAGTTAATTCATTCCAGATGGCAATAGCTACATTTTCAGTTGAAGGCATTACATTTTTAATAAAATCTACATCTAAGTTCAGGTTCTTATGATCGAGTTTATCAATGATATGTTTTCTAATAATAGCACTTAATTCTTTTAAATTTACGGAATAACCGGTATCGGGGTTTATTTCTCCTTTTACAGTAACGTACAGATGATAATTATGCCCATGCCAGTTAGGGTTGGCACATTTGCCAAATATTTCATTATTCCGTTCCTCACTCCATTTTGGATTATAGAGTTTATGAGCAGCGTTAAACTGTTCTCTGCGTGTTATATATACCATGTTGCAAATATATCTAATTTAGGTTATATAAGTTATTTGGTTACCAGTTATCAGTTATGTTATCAGTATATTTGCAGTGATTTTTTAATTTGGTAAAATTTGGTAAAAGAATGAAAATACTTATCGTGTCAGCTACTGATATGGAAATTCGCCCAGTATTAAATTATTTGGGGGTAACTGCAGCTATTTCACATGGTAAAATAAAAAAGTATAAGCATAAAAAACTCGAAATTGATATTTTAATCACAGGCGTTGGAATGGTTGCAATGGCCTATTATACCGGGAAAAAACTGAATCGATCTTATGATTTTGCCCTAAATGCAGGCATTTGCGGAAGTTTTAACACCAACCTGAAAATAGGTGCGGTGGTGAATGTTGCAGAGGATTGTTTTTCTGAGTTAGGAGCTGAAGACGAAGATAGGTTTTTAACATTGAACGAGTTAAACTTACAAGGAATTACGACTGTTTCAAATTTTAATTTATCAATTGACAGTGAAATAATGGCATTACTGCCTAAGGTAAATGGAATCACTGTAAATACAGTGCATGGAAATGATATTACTATTGAAAAAGTGGTTCAGAAATTTCACCCTGTTGTTGAAAGTATGGAAGGTGCAGCCTTTCTGTTTTCCTGTAAAGAAGAAGGTGTTCCATCAATACAAATTCGTGCAGTTTCCAATTACGTGGAAAAAAGAAATAGAGAAAACTGGAATATACCTCTTGCAATTAAAAATCTGAATGAAAAAATAATAGAAATTTTAAATTCATTCTGAACTCCCGACTCCCAGCCAGGCATGAACTACGCTCCACCCATCCCCAAACCGATAACTATTGGCTTTAGCCCGTGCCCTAACGATTGTTTTATTTTTGACGCAATGATCCATGATAAAATTGATACAGAGGGTTTGAAATTTGAAGTGTTTATGGAAGATGTGGAAGCGTTGAATCAAAAGGCTTTTCAGTATAAATTAGACATTACCAAATTGAGTTACCACGCATATGCATATCTTACATCCGAATACCAATTATTAAATGCTGGAAGTGCATTAGGGAATAACTGTGGCCCTTTATTAATAAGCAACGCTTCTCCAAAAGCAATAGTTTCTGAACTCCAAATTCCGAACTCCAAACTAAAAATAGCTATTCCAGGTAAATATACAACGGCAAATTTTCTTTTATCATTGGCATATCCAGCTATACCAAATAAGGTAGAGATGGTTTTTTCTGAGATAGAAGATGCTGTTCTGGAGGGCAGAGTAGATGCAGGTTTAATCATTCACGAAAACCGTTTTACTTATGAGCAAAAGGGACTAAAAAAAATAATTGATCTTGGTGAGTATTGGGAAACATTAACAAAAATGCCGATTCCATTGGGAGGAATAGCTATAAAACGAATGATGCCTGATGAACTGAAAAGCCAGGTAAACAAAATAATACGCAAAAGTGTGGAATATGCATTTGCAAACCCCGAATCAAGCCTTAATTTTGTGAAACAACATGCGCAGGAAATGAGTGAAGAAGTAATGTATAAACATATTCATTTATATGTCAATAATTACTCCATAGATATTGGAGCAAAGGGTAAACAGGCAGTTCAGCTATTGTTTAACAAAGCACAGGAAACTGGTATAATTAGTGAAATTAAAGAAGAAATATTCATAAATAGTATAGTTAGCAGTTAACAATTAGCAGTTAACAGTTAGCAATTAAACAATTAAACCATTATTTGTAATTCGTAGGAGTATGATTATAATAACAGGTGCAGCAGGCTTTATCGGAAGCTGTCTGGTGGGTAAACTTAATTCAGAAGGATTTACCGATCTTATTCTTGT
>JAHEXZ010000067.1 GCA_023251835.1 Bacteroidota bacterium
ATTTTTACTAATTTTGTGTTGAGCCGGAATAATGATTATTTGATGCGAAACAATCTTGGTACCCTTATACTTTTATTAAAACATTGCCTTTCATTACTTATAGTTTATGCTGTTTGCCGGTTACTTTTTTTCAGCTTTAACCATTCTCACTTTTCGGATTTAGGTTTTTGGCAATTTTTGAAAATCATGGTCGTAGGCGTACGATTTGATTTATCTGTAATTGTTTTATGTAATTTCCTTTTTATTATACTATATCTTCTCCCTTTCCCTTTCAGAGAAACAAGAGTATATAAAGGTATCCTGAAATGGCTTTTTATAAGCATAAATAGTGTTGCTATATTGGCCAACTGTGTTGATCTTGTTTATTTTCAATTTACTCTAAAACGTACCAATGCCACTGTATTTAATTTTTTCAGTGGTGAAATTGGTAATGATTTAGGGCGTTTACTACCCGTATTCCTGAAAGATTATTGGTATATATTTATTATATGGGGGGGGCTTTCTTTCCTTATCTATTATCTGTACAATAGGAATGAAAAAAATAGTTCTATACAATGGACTTTAAAACAGTATGGAATACAAGTCCTGATTTTTATTATAACAATAACCATTTCTATTCTTGCTTATCGCGGGGGATTTCAGCTTAAACCTGTGAGTATTGTGAGTGCTGGCAAGTATGCATCTGCAAAATATATACCCTTAGTTATAAATACTCCCTTCAGCATATTAAAAACCATTGATGTAAAGGCAATTGAACCTTCTGAGAGCTGGCATCTTGAAGAAGGAATGATAGACACATTATACACTACAAAACATAAGGGTAGTAAGCTGAAATTTAAAAAACGAAATGTCTTTGTTATCGTACTCGAAAGTTTTTCAAAAGAATATATTGGGGCTTTAAATGGTAAAACAACAGGAGGTTATACTCCCTTTCTTGATTCACTTATTTCTGAAAGCCTAACGTTTAATAATGCTTTTTCAAATGGAAAATCTTCTATAGAAGGTATTCCTTCCATTGTTGCTGGTATACCTACCTGGATGAACGAACCTTATATAACATCGCCCTATGGCAGCAACCAGATACATAGTCTTGCCAACCTGCTGAAGCACCAGGGCTATTATACCGCCTTTTTTCATGGTGGTACCAATGGCACTATGGGATTTGACGCATTTGCAAACCTTGCAGGGTATGATGATTATTTCGGACGGAATGAATATAATAATGAAAAAGACTATGATGGCAACTGGGGCATTTGGGATGAAGAATTTTTACAGTTTGCAACTGCTACTCTCAATAAAAAGAAACAACCTTTTTTTGCAACATTGTTTACCTTAACCTCACATCACCCTTATCCCATTCCTGAGAGATATAAGGAAAAATTTAAAGATGGACCTTTACCTATTGAAAAAAGTATCAGCTATACCGATTTTACTTTAAAAAAGTTTTTTGAGTCAGCAAAAAAAATGCCCTGGTTTAATAATACACTTTTTGTGTTAGTTGCTGATCATACAGGTGTTTCAACAGATATGTTTTATACAAATAATATTGGAAATTATATGATACCTATTATTTATTACCAGCCTAATAGTCGTTTGAAAAAAATTGATTCAACGCTTACCCAACAGATTGATATTTTGCCTTCGGTATTGGACTATCTGCATTATCCATCGTCCTGTTTTTCTTTTGGAAACAGTGTTTTTGACCCCAATGCTCAACGTTTTGCACTTACTTTTAACAGCGGCTTATTCCAGCTGATTGAAAGTAATTATATTTTTCAGTTTGATGGCGATAATGCAATAGCTTTATATAATTTTTCTAAAGATAGTTTACTGTCAAATAACTTAATCTCCCAGGAACCTGTTATTGTAGACCACATGGAAAATAAGATAAAATCCATTATTCAGACTTACCAGCAGAGCTTGATTAATAATAAGATGGTTTATTGATGTGTGGATGTGAGTGGATATGCGGATGTGTTGATGTGAGGATGTGCCCTATAATTGGTAATGGAATAATGGAATGGTGGAGTGATGGAAAGACGGTATATTTTATCCCGATATTTGTAACTTCGTAAAGTTTCAATTTTAAGTATTTTGAAGAAAAAAATTTGTTTTATAGTAAATCCTATATCAGGCATTGGCAGACAAAAAATTATTGAGAAGCTGATTGATCAGACTCTTAATAGACTATTGTTTGACTATGAGATAGTTTATACAAAGGCAGCCAAACATGCCACTGAGCTTTCCAGACAAGCAGTATTAAATGCTTTTGATATTGTTGTTGCCGTAGGTGGTGATGGCTCTGTAAATGAAACAGCAAGGGGATTGATAGGTACTTCTACTTCGCTGGCAGTTATACCTGCCGGTTCGGGAAACGGGTTAGCCCGACACATGAAAATTCCGCTGAATTTAAAAAAGGCGATGGAAATTATTAATTCGGGTAAAGAAGTTTCTATTGATACAATGTTACTTAACAATGAAATATTCATAAATGTTGCAGGAGTTGGTTTTGATGCTCATATAGGCTGGGAGTTTGCTAAATATGGGAAACGGGGTTTTGCATCCTACCTAAAGGTTATTCAACGTGAGTTCCCAAAATACCAGGCACAGGATTTTGAATTGACTGTAAATGGGGAAACACTGCATAAAAAAGCGTTTCTGATTAGTTTTGCCAATGGTTCTCAATGGGGGAATAATGCCCATATCGCTCCTTTGGCAGACAATACAGATGGTTTTGTAGATATTGTAGTTTTAAAAGACGTTTCTTTTTTTAATTCGCTTACCATTGGTTACAGACTGTTTAGAAAAACAGTACATCAATCGCCTTTTCTTGAGATTATTAAAAGCAAAGAAGTAGTTATTAAACAAAGAAATACTATTGCACACATTGATGGAGAGCCGGTTGATGTGGGAAAGGAGATTGCTATAAAGGTAAACCCTCTGTCATTAAGGGTAATAGTTCCATAAAATAATATATAGATTATGCCAAAAAAAGATAAAAAAAACGGAATTGTTTATTCAACAAATAAAGATTTCAACTTTGAGTTTGAACAGGAAGAAACTCAGGAAACATTACCACCCCAACAGCAGAATTTAAAGTTGTTTCTTGACCGGATGGGTGGAGGTAAATTGGTAACACGTATTGCCGGTTTTATCGGGAAAACAGATGATCTGGAAGCTTTAGGAAAATTATTAAAACAAAAGTGCGGAGTAGGTGGAAGTACTAAAAACAATGAAATATTAATACAGGGTGACCACCGCGACAAGGTTTTGAAATTGCTTACCGATAGTAATTATAAGGCAAAGAAGGCGGGAGGATAAAAGTTATGCCATTCCAATCACTTCTTTATACAACTCTTCATACATAGGCAATATTTCAGCAATATCAAATTTAGAGGCTTGCTTATAAGCATTTTCCTTGAACCGGTTTAATACGGCATCATCTTTCAAAATAACTATTGCATTTTTAGCCATATCGTCTATATCGCCAACATTGCTCATATAGCCGGAGAAGCCATGAACATTCACTTCCGGGAGTCCTCCTGTATTGGTTGAAATTACCGGCACTTTACTGGCCATCGCTTCTAAGGCAGCCAATCCGAAGCTTTCTGTTTCAGATGTCAGCAGAAACAAATCTGCAATAGCTAATATCTGTTCCGGGTTTACAATCTTACCTAATGATTTAATATCCTTACAAGTATCCAGCTCCCTGCACAATTTTTCTATATTACCCCTTTCGGGGCCATCGCCTACTAATATTAATTTAGAAGGGACTTGCTTTCTTACTTTGTCAAATACTCTCAGCACATCTTCTACCCGTTTCACTTTTCTAAAATTGGAAACATGTATCAATATCCTTTCACCATAAGGTGCATACATCTTCTTTTGGCACTTATTTCTTTCAAAAGAATACTCTTCCAAACATATAAAGTTAGGTATTACTTTAACCTCCTTTTTAACATTAGGAAAATTCTTATAGGTATCGTGTTTTAAGCTTTCCGACACGGCAGTTACAGCATCGCTCTGGTTGATTGCAAACGTAATGACTGGTTCAAAAGAAGGGTCTTTTCCTACAAGTGTAATATCTGTACCATGAAGTGTAGTAATAAAGGGAACATTGATCCCTTGCGATGCAAGTATCTGTTTTGCCATATAAGCAGCCGATGCATGAGGAATGGCATAATGAACATGCAACAAATCTAATTTTTCATATTTGACTACATCCACTAATTTGCTTGACAGCACAAGTTCATAAGGAGGATACTCAAACAAAGGGTAATCAGAAACAGATACCTCATGATAAAATAAGTTGCCTGATAAAAAATCTAATCGTACTGGTGGACTATAGGTAATAAAATGTACCTGATGCCCTTTTTCAGCAAGCGCTTTACCAAGCTCGGTAGCTACAACACCACTACCACCAAATGTCGGATAACATACTATTCCAATTTTCATTTTATTTTACCACTTCATAGATTATTTCCTGAATCTTACTACGAATCCCTGATTTTGAAAGTTTATTTTCATCTGCATCAGGATAAACCCTGTTCGACAGGAAAATATAAATCAAATCATTTGCCGGGTCTGCCCAGGCTAAAGTGCCTGTAAAACCAGAATGTCCAAAACTCATGTATGAAACACAGTTGCATACAGGGCTTACTTTATCGGGGTTTGTTTCGGGTTTATCAAAACCAATAGCTCTGCGGTTATCCACACAATACTGACATTTGGTACATTCTGTTATTGTTGCGGAATCAATATAACGTTTTCCTCCATATTCTCCTTTGTTCATAAACATCTGCATCATTATTGCGAGGTCATTTGCATTGGAGAATAGGCCGGCATGCCCTCCAACCCCGCCAAGCATGGCAGCTCCCTGGTCATGTACATCACCATGCACCAATTGTTTACGGAATTTTGTATCCATCTCTGTTGGAATAATCCTATCCAGGTCAAAACGGTCGCGGGGTTTATAACCCATTGTAGATAAACCAAGCGGAGCATAAAAATATTTGATTACGTAACGCTCTTCCGGTACAAAAGTCTGCTTTTCAATAATTTTTTTCAGAAAATAATATCCCAAATCGCTGTATAGATATTTACCTCTATCCTTCATTGGCGATTCAATAATTTGCTTATAAATGGTGTCTTCATAGCTTCTATGAATATACAGATGTTCCGCCACTCTTTTAGGATAATCGTCATTCCTGACTTTATTATAGATTCCCGGTTTATACTCCCCTTTTTCCATTGTTTTCATCCAAAAAGGAATCCAATCCCTTAAACCTGCCTGATGTGTGAGCATTTCACGCAGGATAATATCTTTTTTATTACTGCCTTCCAATTCAGGCAGGTATTTACCCAAACGGTCATCTAAGTTGATTTTCTTTTCATCCATCAGTTTCATCACAGAAGCTGTTGTAGCAGCAATTTTAGTAATGGAAGCCAAATCATAGAGATCGGTATTTTTTACTTTTGTTGTGTCCTTATAGGTATGGCGACCAAATGACTTTTGATAGATGACCTTTCCGCATTTAGCAACCAGAATCTGACAGCCCGGGTATACTTTGTCTTTAATGCCTTTTAAAGCAATACTATCAATCATAGAGAGTTTTTTTGAATCAGCTCCTACCTCCTCAGGAATAGTATATTTAAAACGAACTGTTTTTGTTTCAATACCTGTACCGGCAGTAAAATAAGGGCTTGGAGTTATCGGTAATTTCCCTGTGGCAGCAATACCGCCAAATATCAATTGTGCAGCGTAACTTTCGCTATAATCGTTATTTTCATAGCTCATAATTACTGCATCTGCAAATTGCAGGCTATCCATTTTGGCAAGTATATAAGGATTTGCAGCTACGTTAACAATAACTTTTGATTGCTTCATCAATGCTTTTATCATGGCCATCGCCTGTGGTGTTAAGCCAAAATCTTTATCAGGTTTATTGTTTGTATTATTAACGTGAACAATAACTAAGTTGTATTTTTTTAAGGCAGTTAATGTTGAATCAAAAACAATGCTTTTAGCATCCTTATCGATACCAAAGTGCTTGATTGGAGCGTAGTTAGAAAGTGTTTTTTGAAATATGCTTAGTTCTTTATATCCGAGTGATAAGGATGCAATACGTAATGTATCCAAATTCTGAATAGGAATAATATTGTCTTTATTTCTTAGTAATGTAAGAGACGCCTCTGTAAGTTTCCTGTTGATTAGCTCTGCCTGAGGCGTATTCAGTTCAGAATAAAGATTTTTGAGCTTAATATCTTTATAGTGGTTCAAGCCTGTCCACTGCTTTGCCAACACTATTTTCATACAGCGTTTATCTATTTCTTCCTGCGAAATATCACCCCTATAGATAGCTGCTTTAATTTCAGTGATTGCAGTAGGAACATCTTCTGCGAACAGCAGCACGTCATTTCCTGCTATCAGTGCTTTTACATCTACTTCACCCGGTTTATAAAATTTACTGACTCCTTTCATATTCAGTGCATCTGTGAATATAAGTCCTTTGAAGCCAAGTGTATCTTTCAACAACTCCGTTACTACTTTTTTAGAAAGGGTAGAAGCTTGATTAGCCGTAGTGTCTAACGATGGAATATACAGATGTGCCACCATCATACTTCCCAAACCATCATAAATCAATTCTTTAAAAGGATATAATTCCAGCGTATCTAAGCGTTTTAATGATGAGTTTACTGTAGGTAATGTTTTATGAGAATCGCTATCGGTATCGCCATGTCCGGGAAAATGTTTAGCATTAGCCATTACTCCATTATCCTGCATTCCTTTCATATACATCAGGGCTTTGCGGGTGACATTGTATTTATCTTCACCAAAAGAACGGTTACTGATTACAGGATTTAAAGGATTATTATTTACATCCACAACAGGAGCAAAATTTATTTGCATTCCCAAACGTTTGCATTGACGGGCAATTTCGGCTCCCATTTTATAAATCAGACTGTCATTTTGAATGGCTCCGAGTGTCATCTGACGTGGAAATTTGGTAGTGCTATCCAATCGCATCGCCAATCCCCATTCAGCATCTATAGCAATAAATAAAGGCACTTTAGCAACATGCTGATACGCATTTGTAAGTTTTGCCTGTCTTACCGGTCCTCCCTGAAAAAATATTAAACCACCAATTTTATAATGGCTTACCAATTTTTTTATTTCGTTTACGTGTGCTTTATCTTTATTGGAATAAGCGGCCACCATGAAAAGTTGTGCAATTCGTTCATCCGGAGTCAATGAGTTGAATACAGAATCTGCCCAATGTGTATCGCTACTATAAAATGGGGGTTCCTGTTTTTTGCGCTTAGGCAAATCCCACCAAGGAGCCGGAATAAAGGGCAATTCATAATTTAAAGGCAGTAATAGCCTGGTATCATTGGCCGTAGCTGCTTTTAGCCCTACAGGCGAACTGCAACAAATCAGTGAAATGCAACTTATAGTAATTATAATAAAAACAGATAGTATTACCAAAAAACTTTTTTTCATTTACCAACGTAACTAAAAAATAAACAGCACAACAGAATTTCCGCTAAAATTAAGAGCAAAAGCGCCTTAATTAATTTCAGGTTGTTTTAATTATTAACGAAAGAATGTTGAGAATTTTACGGCAAAAACAAGTAATTTCACTCTTCAAATTCACCCGGATACAGAAATGTACGTTTATTGCACCCCGGAGCACTCGTAACTCAGCAAAAAATAACGTTTGAATTGCAAAAAAATTGATTGAAATCCCGATTTATGTATAAAAAAATTTTTAATCTAATGGTTCTGATGATCAGCGTATTGACTGTGAATCTGCTAACCGACTATATTACCGGTTATATTATCCATTACAGAGCAGATTTAAATCCGTTCAAATTTACAGCTATAGTAATGCTTGTACTTGTATTTATTTTAGTACCGGCATACAGTTACTTAGGCAACCAGGTTGAAATACTTGTAGCACGTTTACTGGTAAAGGGAAGCAATTCGTTTGGAAAAATTATTGGCCTGCTATTTTCTTTCGCACTCATTTTTAGTATATTATATGGCATTTATCTGCAGCAATTGTTTCATATCAACCTGGTAAAGTACTTAGGTGAATTGTTGTTTAGATGAAATAGCCAGATAAGAGGAAATTGTACTGAATCGTAGTGAATTTGCGATGGAAAAGAGGGTCGGTTAGATTCAGTTAATACTGAGCGAATGAGTTTGTAATGGTTAGTGAGACTTGTCGAACTATTGCAAACTCATTCAGCCGAAGTATAAGCCTGATTTTTTTAGTATTTTTGTGCCCAAAATCGAAAATATCCGAATGCCAGACATTATTCATCTTTTACCTGATTCTGTGGCTAACCAGATTGCTGCCGGTGAAGTGGTTCAGCGGCCGGCTTCTGCTGTTAAAGAATTGATGGAAAACGCCATAGATGCTGGCAGCACTGCAATAAAGCTGCATGTAAAAGATGCCGGCAAAACACTCATTCAGGTGATTGACAATGGGTGCGGCATGAGTGAAACAGATGCACGTATGAGCTTTGAACGTCACGCTACCTCAAAAATAAACAAAGCCAATGACCTGTATGCTGTACGAACAATGGGTTTTAGAGGGGAAGCACTGGCTTCTATTGCAGCTATTGCACAAGTGGAACTAAAAACCAAACGTATTAGTGATGATGTTGGAGTAAAAATCTTTATCGAAGGAAGTGAAGTAAAAAGTCAGGAAGCATGTACTTGTGCCGATGGAACTTCAATTGCAGTAAAGAATTTGTTTTTCAATGTACCTGCCCGCAGAAATTTTTTAAAAAGTGATTCTGTTGAGTTACGTCATATTATTGATGAATTCCAGCGTGTAGCTATTCCTAATCCTCAAATTGCATTTAGTCTGCATCACAATTCTACTGAAATATTTCACCTCGAAAAAGGTACATTAAAACAACGTATTATAAGTATTTTTGGCAGTTCCTATAATACACGCCTTGTTCCGGTTGAGGAAAATACCAGCATTGTTGCTATAAAAGGTTTTGTGATTAAGCCCGAATTTGCAAAGAAAACACGGGGAGAGCAGTTTTTCTTCCTAAATAAACGATTTATTAAAAACGCTTACCTGCATCATGCTGTACAAACAGCATTTGAAGAGCTATTGCCCAAAGATAGTTTTGCTTCTTATTTCCTGCTTTTAGAAGTAGACCCCAAAACAATTGATATTAATATACATCCGACAAAAACAGAAGTTAAGTTTGAAGATGAGAAAGCTATTTATGCTTTCTTACGCTCAGCAGTAAAAAAATCATTGGGCCAGTTTAATATTACGCCCAGCATCGATTTTAACCAGGAACCTCATTTATACAATATGCCTCTGAAGCCGGCAGATGGCGTTATTAAACAACCTGTAATTAAAGTAAATCCAGATTATAATCCTTTTAAAAGCGATATATCCAAAGACTACAAACCCACAACACGGGAACTTTCTAACCGTTCTAACTGGGAAAAATTATATGCTCAACATACGAATGAGAAGTCTCAGGCTGAGATAAGAAAAGAGGAAGAAACGCAGCAAATTATTAATGCAGACTGGGACAATGAATTTTATGAAAGCAATAAAAAACTGACATATCAACTGCACAATAAGTACATTCTGTCACATATTAAAACCGGGCTCATGGTTATCGACCAACAGGGGGCACATGAACGTATTTTATATGAACGCCTGCTGGATGCCTTTGAAAAGAACCAATCCGCTGTCCAACAGGAGTTGTTTCCTAAAACTATCGAACTGAATGCTGCTGATTATGCATTAATGAAAGAATTACAGGAGGAGATAAAAGGACTGGGATTTGATATACGGGAATTTGGAAAAAATACGTTTATTATTCATGGTATACCTGCTGCTATGGCTCATTATGAGTCGAGTGCTCTGCTGGAAGGATTATTAGAAAATTATAAACAAAACCAGCAGGAGCTGAAACTAAATAAACGTGAAAATATTGCCAGGTCAATGGCACGAAATATGTCAATCAAAACTGGTAAAACATTAACACAGGAAGAGATGAACAGCTTGATTGATGAGCTGTTTGCCTGTAAAATGCCTTACAGCACTCCCGGAGGAAAACCTACAATCATTACGTTTCCGATGGAGGAATTGGATAAGAGGTTTAAGAAATAGGGTGATGTGCTGATGTACAATGTGCCGTTGTACCGATGCGATGATTTGATAATGAAATTAATTGGAATTTAATAGCAATTTGTAATTCGTAGATTCGTAGAATATGTCGTACCAACAATATCGTCCAAACAGATTTAACCTGCTGCCACCGGTAGTAAAAAATCTATTAATTATCAATGGGTTATTTTTCCTTGCAACTGTTGTATTTGGCGCTCAGTTTGGGATTGACTTAACAAATATTTTGGGTTTACATTTCCCCCTTTCAGATGAATTCCGACCCTATCAACTGATAACCTATATGTTTATGCATGGTAATTTCATGCATCTGTTCTTTAACATGTTTGCTCTATGGATGTTTGGAAATTCACTTGAAAACGTTTGGGGGCCTAAGCGATTTTTAATTTATTATTTAGTAACAGGAATAGGTGCTGCTGTTTGCCACTATACTGTGGTTTACTTTCAGATGCAACCGGCACTCGATTATATAAATTCTAATATTATAGAGCACCCCGAACTTGAAGCGATGCGGCAGGAAGTATTAAACGCTCCAGTAGTAGTAGGAGCTTCAGGCTCCGTATTTGGAATTTTATTAGCCTTTGGGATGTTATTTCCTAATACATTGTTATATATCTATTTTGCAATACCAATAAAAGCAAAATGGTTTGTAGTGCTGTATGGGGTAGCTGAGCTTCTATCAGGGCTTGCAGGAGCTCCAGGAGATAATGTAGCGCATTTTGCCCATCTTGGGGGGATGCTTTTTGGTTTTATACTTATTAAATATTGGAAAAAAACTGGTAATTATTAATAAATTATGGCTAATCCAATTATTGAAGATATACGATTAAAAATTCGCAGCGGCAACCCGATAACTCGTTTAATCATTATTAATATTGCAGTATTTTTAGTTGTCAGCCTGCTTCGCATATTACTATTCCTGACAGGTAATTCAACTCTTTTTGCAGGTTTTGTCAGTACAGTCATTGACAACATTTCTTTCCCTATAAGCATAGAAGAACTTGCTTTTAAACCCTGGACAATAATTACCTATATGTTCACTCATATAGATATTTTCCATATTTTATGGAACCTGATTACATTATATTGGTTTGGGCAAATTTTGGCCGATTATACATCTACAAAAAAAATTATTCCTCTCTATCTTATGGGTGGAGTGGCAGGTGCATTGGTCACTCTGTTATTAGTTACCCTTGTTCCCGTTTTCCATCACTATATTGGAAGCCCAATGGTTGGAGCTTCAGCAGGTATAACAGCAATCATTATTGCAGCAGCTACCCTGGTACCTAATTACAGGCTAAACCTGCTATTTATAGGGCCTGTTAAATTGCTTTATGTTGCCCTGTTTGTGGTATTCATAGATATATTAAACGTAGCTACTTATGACAATATTGGGGGCAATATTGCACATTTGGGGGGAGCACTAATGGGTTATATTTTCATAGTTCAATACAAACAAGGACGAGACTTATCCTCCTGGATCAATCGTTTTCTCAATTGGTTAGGCAGTTTATTTAAAGCTTCACCCAAAAGTAAATTAAATGTTGCATATAAACGTGCTGTTTCAGACGGAGAATATAATTATGGCAAGAAAATTACCCAGGCACAGATTGATGGTATTCTGGACAAAATTTCAAAATCAGGATATGAAAGTTTAAGTAAAGCGGAAAAAGAAATTTTGTTTAAAGCAAGCAATAAAAAATAGTGAAGCCAACAGAAATCAATAATTCCTCCGCAACAACCAGCGTAAAGAAAAGTAAATATCACTTTTTTAACGCTATTGCTATGTTTTTTAATCATATTGCAGTGGTGAGTTTACTTATATCCTATCTTACTCCGCATATAAGTCCTGAAAATTTTTGGTTTATTGCATTCTTTGGTTTAGCATATCCTGTTCTTGTACTTATTAATTTACTGTTTGTAATTTATTGGGGCATACAATTAAAAAAACGTTCTTTTTATTCATTGATTATTATTGTTGCCGGCTGGGTTCAGATGAGAGAGTATATACAATTTAATTTTAGCAATTCCCCGGATAAATCCAGAAAATTGATTAAAGTAATGTCATACAATGTAAGATCATTTGATTTGTATAACTGGAATAAAGATAAAAATACACGTAAAAAAATGTTTAACCTTATTAGTGACGAAAACCCGGATATAATATGTATACAAGAGTTTTATACACATGATAAGGATACCATTTTCAATAATCTGGATTCCCTACTTCATTTACAGAAAGCCAAAAATACACATGTTGAATATACAACATTAAGGAGAAGTGGCTCATGGGGAGCTGCTACATTCACCTCATTTCCTGTTGTTTCCAAAGGAAAAATAGTATTTGATAATTCAACCAATACCTGCATTTATACCGATATAAAAATAAATGCAGATACTGTTCGCGTTTATAATGTGCATTTAGAGTCTATACACTTTGGGTATGTAGATTATAAATTTGTAGATGATATTATGAACAATAAAGAAACAGAAGAAGTGAAAAATTCAAAGAACATATTAAAACGTCTGAAGCGGGCATTTATTAAACGCGCTTCTCAAACAGAGCTTGTAGCGGAACATATTGAGCAATCGCCTTATCCTGTTATTGTATGTGGTGACTTTAATGACCCTCCGGCATCTTATGCTTATCATACTATCTCCCAAAATTTAAAAGATGCCTTTATCGAAAGCGGAAATGGTTTCGGGAGAACATATACAGGCAAATTTCCTTCTTTCAGAATTGATTATATACTACATAGCAATAAATTCAAAGCATACGATTTTCGTACCATACGTGAAACTCTATCCGACCATTTTCCGTTATGTTGCTATATGGAAAAGCAATAGGATAATACGTTTTACGTTCCTATAATAAAGTTATCAGTCAAATGAAAAGATTAGCACTTGGGATTATTATTGGCGGTATAGTAGGCGCAGTATTAATACTTATTATTATTGTAGTATTTGATACCAATAAAAGAAAAGGCCAGGAAGGCCTCCGGCTTGTAACCAAAGATTCTGCAAAAACCAGTGAACCCAAAAAGCAGCAGCTATTGGTTTATGGTGAATATATGAATTTAGACAGCACTCATTATTTGCTCATTCCGCTTGGAATGAAAACAGATGAAGATCAGGAAAATAGGTTATTAAAAAATAAATCGTCCGATTATTATTCATCAGAAAGTTATAGCGGGAGCTACCGGAGCTACAAATACAATTTTTATTCGCTGGATTTTGGTAACTGCAATAACATTATTTTTTACAACAAAAAAACAGACGAAACACATTTGCTTTTACAAAAGCCCGCTGTTATTTCTGAATTTTATTTTCCCTATTACAGCAAAGAATACACAGCAAAAAAATATTGGTTCCTATTATTAGGGATCCACGAGGAAGATACCAATGAAGATGGGTATATTAATGATGAAGATGCAGAAAAGGTTTATATCAGCGACCTTTCGGGCATGAACATGATACAAATTACACCAGATAATAGTCAGCTAATTGATTGGTATATTGATGAATCAACAAACAATATATTAATGAAGGTTCGTATCGATAGCAATAATGATAAAAGATACAGCTCTGCTGACGATATTGAAATTTTAAAAACTGCAATCAGTTCACCCGAACAGGGCAAAGCAATCATTGGTGAGGAAATAAAAGACAATATCAAAAAAATACTGGAGCAGATAAAATGAGAACTTTTTACCTTCCACAGAGATTAATTGTTGACGATATTCATTTCTTTAATAAGATTCTGTGCCCCACCTAATTTATCTATGAGGAATAACACATAACGAATATCACAGGAAATGGTACGTTTATATTTACTGTCAAAATAAATATCACCACTCATTGCTTCCCAGTTACCATCAAAAGCAAGTCCGATTAAATCACCATTTCCATTAAGTACAGGGCTGCCGGAATTACCACCGGTAATATCGTTATTACTTATAAATGCAACATGCATTTCCCCGTCATTATCGGCATAGGTACCGTAATCTTTTTTAAGATATAGTTCCTTTAACCTGGAAGGTACTGTAAATTCCGGATCATCAGGTTTTTCTTTTTCCATTACACCATTAAGTGTTGTGTAGTATCTGTAGTCTACACCATCTTTAGGGCCATAAATCCTAACTGTTCCATAAGTTAATCTCATAGTGCTGTTTGCGTCAGGATAGAAATTTTTATTCGGGTACATTTCCATCAACGCTTTAATATACTTCCCCCCCTCTCTGGTATTAATTTCGTCAAATTCTTCTATGTGTGGCAGTATACGTTCCGTATAATTTGTATAGCAAGCTTTTGCAAAAATATAAGCAGGGTCTGTTTTTAGTTTTTTTAGGTTTGGAGATGCAATAAATTTAAGAGCCTGTTCTTTAGAAACAATGAAACTCTTTTTAAATAAAGCTTTAGCAAATTTTTCAAATGTTTCCCTGTTTGTTTTTCCTTTATATTTTTTCACTATTTCACTCATGTACTCCGGCAGCTGATCCTCTGAAATATTTTCATAATACATGGTAGTAATGGAAGCCAGAATATTTTCTTCGGCAGCAACATTAAATCGTTTATAAAACTCTTCAACTTCGGTTTTCAATACATCCACAGCTTTTTTTATTTGTTCAGGATCCTGCTTTTCGGCACTCAATGCCTTTTCAAGTGATATATATTTCATTGCATTTGCAATTATTGCCGACCCCATGATTCCTTCACGTATATAAGTTGAATGTAAAGCATAGGGGTCATAGTCTTTATAAGCCTTTTCATAATTGGGAAGAATAGCTGTGTATTCAGGTTTATTTTTTGCCCATTCCATAAATTGTTTTTCAAGTGCCAGTTTTTCTTCACGAACCTTCAACCGTTTTAGCTGCTCTGTTTGTCCGATATAATACTTCCAATAGTTTGAAACCCGAGCATAATTTGATGAAAGCAATAAACGTACACTATCACTTTTATCCATTTCGCGTTTCCATTCTGTTAAACGAACATTACGCAAAGCAACAATGGCAGGATTAACTTTTTCAATTGCCAATTTAATTCCATACGAATTCTCATACCTATTGGTACGTCCTGGAAATCCATACACCATAGTATAATCACCCTCTTTGACACCTTTGGTTGAAATACTCAAAAAACGTTTCGGTTTATACGGCACATTATCTTTAGAATAAGCGGCAGGCTGATTATTCTTATTCGCATAAATACGGAATATTGAAAAATCAGCTGTATGTCTCGGCCACATCCAGTTGTCAGTATCACCACCAAATTTACCTATAGACTGGGGTGGAGCAGCTACCAGGCGTATATCGGTATATTTTTCAAAAACAAATAAATAATAGGCGTTGTCTTTAAAAAAAGATTTTACAGTAGCATCATAATGATTGTCCTTTTTAGCTTCCGTTTCTATGGTTTTAAATAATTCTGCTTTTTTTGTATCCAATTTTTTAGGATCAACCCCTGCAAGTCCTTTATTTACTCTGTCTGAAACATCCTCCATACGTATAAGTATAGAAACCCACATTCCTGGATTTTCTTTTTCTTCGGCTAATGATTTTGCCCAAAAACCATTATCTAATATATTATCCGCGGTAGTGCTGTGCTTTGTAATTGCATCATAACCACAATGATGGTTGGTAAGTAATAAGCCCTGCTCAGAAATAATTTCAGCAGTACATCCCCCATTGAACCATACAACGGCATCTTTCAGACTGGAATGATTAACATCATACAATTGTTCAGGTGTAAGCTTCAATCCCATTTGCTGCATCTGGGTGTAATTATTTTTGAGTAACACAGGAAGCCACATCCCCTCATCAGCAATAGCCATACATGCCATTAAAACAGAGGCAACCAGCATAGAAACTTTTTTCATACTTATAATTTTTAGGTTGTTTAAATCTTATTTACAATTGTCAATTATGGCTGACAATACTTTGTTTGTTGTATCAATATCCTGATTGCTTATTCCTTTCAGTGCAGTTGCCCTGTAGTCCATTACTACTTTATATACATCATTTACCTAGTTTATTCCTTCCTCTGTAACTATTAAAATAGTTTTTCTTCTGTCGGTTTTATTAACAGCACGTTTAATATATTTCGTTTTAAATAACAAATCAATGATGCGTGTAACAGAAGCATTATCTTTAAATACTTTTTCAGCAATTTCCTGCTGTGAAATAAAAGGTGTTTCCATTATACTCTTAATGACTAACCATTGGTCAATTGTAATTTTTAAACGATTTTCCCTCAATTTATTTTGACCATAGAGTCTGTATGATTTAATAGCCTTTTCTATGGAATAGAATATCACATTATCTAATTTATCCATTTTATATTTTATGTACAGCAAATATATAAATTATACTGAATCTTACTGATCTTGCAATGGCAAGACTGTTAGATTCAGTAACACTGAGCGAATGAATTTGCACTAAATCCTCATTATCATTGATGTTTTAATAGCCCCGACCTTAAGGTCGGGGCAAATGTAAAATGTCGTATTATCAAGGGCTTCAGCCCAACATCACTATTAATATAAGAAACAGGCATAAATATATCAACAGCAAAACTGTTTCCTGTGATAAAAACACGATATTCGTATTTTCTTAAAACTAATATGTATTTTTAATTAATGGCACAAAAACCAAGCATTCCCAAAGGCACTCGTGATTTTTCACCGGAAGAAATGGTGAAACGTAATTATATATTTGATGCGATACGCCAGGTATTTCAACACTACGGCTATCTGCCCATTGAAACACCAGCCATGGAAAATCTTTCTACATTGATGGGAAAATATGGTGAGGAAGGAGATAAATTAATTTTTAAGATTTTGAATAGCGGTAACTATTTTTCTGAATTTAAAAAGGATGAAGAATTGCTTGAAACTAAAAAACAGGGCGAGAAAGTGTTTACAAAATATATTTCAGAAAAAGCGCTTAAATATGACCTGACCGTTCCATTTGCACGCTATGTAGTACAGCATCAAAATGAAATCACTTTCCCTTTCAAGCGTTACCAGATACAACCTGTTTGGCGTGCCGATAGACCACAAAAAGGGCGCTATCGTGAGTTTTATCAATGTGACGCAGATGTAATCGGAAGTAATTCATTGATTAATGAAGTGGAATTAATTCAGATGATTGACGATGTGTTTAACAGGTTAAACATACCGGTAATCATAAAAATTAATAATCGTAAAATATTAAGTGGTATAGCAGAGGCAATTGGAGAAGCCCATAGAATTATTGATATCACTGTAGCTATTGATAAGCTGGATAAAATTGGTATAGAGGGTGTAAATAATGAACTCCGGGAAAACGGAATCAGCAAGGAAGCAATTGAACAGCTACAGCCACTGATTACTTTTCAGGGAACAACTATTGAAAAAATAATCTTTTTAAAACAATTATTATCCGATTCAGCAATAGGTTTAAAAGGAATTGAAGAAGTAGAATATATATTCCGGACAGTTTCTATGATTGCTAATATAGAATCTGAAATAGAACTGGATATTAGTCTTGCACGAGGGTTAAATTACTATACCGGAGCTATTTTTGAAGTAAAGGCAAATGCAGGGACACTCAGCAGCAGCATTTGTGGCGGTGGACGCTATGATGATTTAACGGGAATTTTCGGATTACCCAATATGTCTGGTGTTGGAATTTCGTTTGGTGCAGACCGCATCTATGATGTAATGAATGAACTGAATTTATTTCCAACAGCTATTACTGCATCTACCAAACTCTTATTTGTAACATTTGGAGAAACTGAACAGAATTATTGTTTGCCTTTATTAAAAAAAATACGTAAAGCAGGAATCAATGCCGAAATTTATCCCGATGCCGGAACAAAAATGAAAAAACAAATGAGTTATGCTGACAACAAAAAAATTCCGTTTGTAGTTATTATTGGTAGTGATGAGATGCAAAGCGGAATGCTGACTTTAAAAAACATGGTGTCAGGAGAACAGGAAAAAATTACGATTGACTACCTTATTGAAAAATTAAAATAAAACTTTGCGCCTCTGCGCCTTAGCGGTAAAAATATGTACTCAATAACAACCTCTCAATTAGATTTTAAAGCAATTTCAGATATTATTTCTACTCACAAAAAACTCTCCTTATCTGAAGAAGCAAAAAAAAATATCATCCGTTGCCGTGAATATTTAGAGAAAAAGATGAGTCAGCAACACGAGCCGGTATATGGTATTAATACAGGTTTTGGCTCGCTATGCAATGTGGTTATTCCGGAGCATGATCTTGAAAAATTACAACAAAACCTGGTGATGTCACATGCCTGCGGCACAGGCGATGAAGTGCCGCAGGAAATTGTAAAACTGATGCTGCTGCTAAAAATACAAGCCCTGGCTTATGGAAAATCCGGAGTTCAATTACAAACAGTAGAACGTCTTATCGATTTTTTCAATTACGATATAGTGCCTGTGGTATATAATCAGGGTTCATTAGGCGCTTCTGGCGACCTCGCACCATTGGCACACATGAGTTTGCCTTTGTTAGGGATGGGTGAAGTGTATTACCAGGGCAAAAAGCAATCTTCCGCAGAAACGCTGAAAATATTGAATTTAATACCGATACAATTAAAATCAAAAGAAGGTTTAGCTTTATTAAACGGCACACAATTTATGAGTGCGTACGGGGTCTGGTGCTTATTACAGGCAGAAAAGACAAGTGCTGCCGCTGATGTAATTGGCACCATTTCATTAGAAGCTTTTGATGGCCGCATCGATCCTTTCAAACCGTATCTTCACAGCATACGACCACATAAAGGACAGATACAAACATCTGAAAATATAATCAGGCTGCTGGAGGGCAGTGAACTTATAAAACGTAAAAAAGCACAGGTACAGGACCCTTATTCTTTTCGTTGTATTCCACAGGTACATGGTGCTTCAAAAGATACTATTGAATATGCAAAAAGCGTTTTTCTGACAGAAATAAATTCCGTAACTGATAATCCTACAATTTTTCCTGAAGAAGATGATATTATCTCAGGAGGTAACTTTCACGGACAGCCGTTGGCACTGGCATTGGATTTTTTAGCAATTGCCCTGGCCGAGTTAGGAAGCATTTCTGAAAGACGTATATTTCAGTTAATTTCAGGGGCACGCAACCTTCCGCCCTTCCTGGTAGCAAAACCTGGCCTCAATTCAGGATTTATGATTCCGCAATATACTGCGGCCAGTATAGTAAGTCAGAACAAACAGTTATGTACTCCCGCTTCTGTTGATTCTATTGTTAGTTCCAACGGGCAGGAAGATCATGTTTCCATGGGTGCCAATGCAGCAACAAAATGTTATACCATAGTTAAAAATGTACAAAAAGTGCTGGCTATTGAATTGCTGAATGCCTCACAGGCATTAGAATTCAGGCGGCCATTAAAATCTTCTCCAATTATTGAAAAAATAATTTCTGAATACAGACACCTTGTTCCATTTGTAGAAGTGGATAAAGTGTTATATGCTGAAATAAAAAAGAGTATTGAGTTTTTAGAAAAAGCAGAATTTGCTGTATATACTCTTTAGTATACTATGAGAAAAGCTATTTCAATATTATTATTTGTAGCTTCAAAAACACTATTTGCCTGCGAATGCCCTCCATTGTTACCAATTACAAAAGTAGCGTGTAACGATTATGATGTACTATTTTTAGGACATATAGATTCTGTTTCTGTCTGCGACCAGCGGGAAAATGGTATTGCCTGCTTTACCATTGATGAAGTTTATAAAGGTAATGTAACGCAGCAGTTGAAGATTAGTTTTGATTGTTCATCTGAATGTTTAATGAGCTTTACGGCCGGAGAAACATGGTTGATGTATGCAACCTATAAACGCTTTGATCTGTTAACCGTGAGTATATGCGGACATAGCAGAAAGTTCTTTGCTGATGAATCGGATGACTTTTACCAGGTAGCAGCACAACGCTCATTTGAACAGGAAAAGCAATTTCTGGAAGGAACCTTTGGTATGCAATCCTTTATAGAATCAACTAAACAAGGCCTGCAGGAAATTAATCCAATAATCCGTAATGAGCAACCAGGTGGAATCAATAAATTAGTTTTACTTGTTGTTTCCTTTATTGTGATGATTAGTGTATATTTCGTAATAAAAAAAAGAAATGGTAAATAAATTCAAATCACATCCATGGCATGGTATTGCTATTGGAGCGGAGGCTCCAACTATTGTAACAGCATTTATTGAGATTGTGCCCACAGACACAGTAAAATATGAAATAGACAAGGAAAGTGGTCATTTAAAAATTGACCGTCCCCAAAAATTTTCCAATGTAGTTCCGGCATTATATGGCTTTATCCCACAGACATACTGTGATATAAAGGTTGCTGAATACGCCTCGCAACAGTCGGGCAGGGAAATACAAAAGGGTGATGGTGACCCCCTCGATATATGTGTGCTTAGTGAAAAAAATATTACCCATGGCGATATTATGTTACAAGCCATTCCTATTGGTGGATTACGCCTGATTGACAAAGGCGAAGCAGATGATAAAATTATTGCAGTTTTAAAAGATGATGAAGTATTTGAAAGCTGGAAAGAGATCAGTGATTGTACTGAAGCTGTGATAAACAGGCTAAAACACTACTTCCTGACTTATAAAAATATTCCGGGAGCAGATAAACCTGCCTGTGAGATTACCCATGTATACAGTCGTTTTGAAGCATATGAAGTCATCAACAGGAGCCGGGAGGATTATAAAAATAAATTTTTATAATTTTCTGTAACCCTTGTTATTATTACAGAGTAGAAAATCAAAAAAACATTGTGGAAATGTTAACCGTTTATTGCATTCCCGGACTGGGAATAAATGAGGAGATATTCAGAAACCTGGAATTAGAGAATTGTGCCATCTGTCATATAAAATGGATAACACCATTGAAGAATGAAACTCTTACTGGATATGCATTACGCCTGGCAGAGCAGATTGATACTTCACAACCTTTTGCTCTCATAGGCATGTCGTTCGGTGGCATGTGTGCCGTTGAAATCGCAAAAAAATTAAAACCACTTAAAACAATTCTTATCTCGAGCAACAAAACCTGCAATGAAATTCCACTGAATATAAGGATATGGGTACAGTTTCCGTTTTATAAAAATTTTAATGATTCTTTTTATAAAGGAGCGGCTTTAAGCATTAAAAACTTATTTGGTGTGAAAAGCAAAGAGCAGAGCGAGCGTTTTGAACGTATGCTCAACAGTGCACCTGAAAATTATTTTGCAGGTGCCATACATTGCCTGATAACATGGGAAAACAAGGAAATACCTTCAAACTTAGTTCACATACACGGCACAGCCGACCTTGTTTTGCCTTATCAGAAAATAGCAAGCTGTGATTATACAATCAAAGAGGGAACTCATTTTATGATTGCGAACCGTTCAGAGGAAATTAATAAGATTATTAATGCAGAGTTGAAGTTGCTCTGATATTACTTAGCCAGGGCATTATACTTGAATTACTATTAATTATTAGACATTATATAATAATGGCCACATTTCAAATACGCTTATTTACTGACAGCATTATCTCCTCCCATCAGTACATATTGTAATATATTAGCGCCCATTTTCAGGGCTTTCTGGTGAGTTTCCGGTGAATCTTTGTGTACTTCAAAACTTTCCCATCCATCGCCCAAATCACATTCATAGTCATAAAAACAAATTAAACGTCCCTGATAAATCAAGCCGAAGCCTTGTGGTGCCTTGTTATCATGCTCATGTATTTTAGGTAAGCCATTAGGAAAATCATATTTCTGGTGATAAATAGGATGTGTAAAAGGCAGTTCTATAAAATCCAGTTCCGGAAATACTTTTTTCATTTGTGTACGAATGAATTTATCCATTCCATAATTATCCGAAATATGCAGAAAACCACCACCAATTAAGTAGTTGCGCAGGTTCTCTGTTTCCAGAGTATTAAATACTACATTGCCATGACCTGTCATGTGAATAAAAGGATAATTGAATAGTTCAGGGCTACCCACTTCCACCTGTGCCTGTTCCGGATTTATATTGGTTTTTAAATTGGTATTACAAAACTCTACCAAATTAGGCAACGAGGTTTCAAGATTTGCATACCAATCGCCTCCACCACTGTATTTTAGCAATGCTATCTGATAAGCAGGAACAGGCCTGAATGCAGTGCTGCAAAACAAAACGGTAACTATTATGATTATCTTCTTTAGCATACTAAATATACATCTAAGCTAAGGTACGCTGTTTTGCATCTTTAAATGATAAATACATATCATTAAAGCATTCCATTACTTTTTTTAAAAATTCTTCATCTACTAATTTACGAATTCCCTCCACACCATTTACCTCCTCATGTGCAAGTTTAAATACCTGTTCCATGAGTCCGGCTTCAAACTTCACTATGTATTTATTGTTCATAGAAAAAATAGAGATCGTAATTTTAGGATGTGGTATAGTAGCAATGATGCGCATTATTTTTCCAATTTAAACGGCCCGCTATTAAATAAGCCGGTTCCCTTATCCAAATCCCTGCGAATTTTTGCCTGTATTTTAAGCGCTAAATTAGCATAAAGGCTGAGATTATTTTTATTCAAAAAAATCTTAGCCTTTTCATCGCCATTAATAAGATTGGCCATTGCCGCCCAGTTAAATTCTTTTTTATCCATCAATAGTTGAAACGCTTTTGTATCCTCCCAAACAGCATTTACAAAAGCAGCCAAAACAAGGTGTTTATTTACCAATAAAAATTCAAAGGCCTTAGGATACCTGCCTATAGCATCTTTCAGCTCCATCAATTCTTCATAATTATTATTCTCCAGCCATTTTTTGGCTTGTGCATCATCCTCAAACCAGGCTTCGGTTTTTTTTATAACTTCTTTGGGGTATAGCAGCATTTTTAATTTAGAATAATACAAAATTACAAAATAACCCTGATTCGTAAATCTACAATTCTATACTTATACTGAGAGCAGTCAGATTTACGAATGTAAAGATGGCATACTCTCAGTTATACCGATGCATGGAGTTTCCGATTTTTCGGAAACCAGAGTTGGTTTGGCATAAAGAGGTTTTTTTTCAAATTTATGATAGTTATTATTGTCCGTTAATTATATTTTATTACTTTAGCCATCGGCAATTTGTTTGTAGTTACCTCCATTTTCTATTCAAAAATCGTATTTTGGTGGTTATTATAAATGCCGAAACCCTTTTTCAATACACCTCTTTTATAAATATAACCATGAAGAAAAAACTACCCTCGCCATCCTATTTTCTGTTATCATTCTGTAATAGCCGGAATAAACAACAGCTATTCAAACCCATGCTGCTGATATTCGCTATCAGCTTGTTGTTTCACAAACAAAATAGTGCACAAAATCTCAGCATAAATACCACAGGCGCATTGCCCGATTCTTCGGCTATGCTGGATATTGTGAGTGCAAACAAGGGTTTACTTATACCAAGAGTAAGCTTAACAGGTATTAATGATAATATCACTATTACCAATCCTGCAATTTCACTTTTGGTATATAATACCAATTCCTCTATGACAGGTGGGGGATTGGGCTTCTGGTACTGGAACGGTACACAATGGACACGTTTCAGCGGTACGTTTGGCACAACAGGAAATACCGGAGCCACCGGCCCTGCGGGAGCAGATGGTATAAACGGAATAAACGGTGCCACAGGAAGCATAGGTTCAACAGGAAATACAGGAGTTAAAGGCGATACAGGTCCGACAGGCTCTACCGGGAGTATTGGAGCAACAGGTGCACCCGGAGCTGATGGTACAAACGGGATAAATGGTGCAACCGGCAGCATTGGCGCAACTGGCTCAACAGGAGCTGATGGAATTGATGGTTCAAATGGTGCAACCGGCAGTATAGGTGCAACTGGTCAGGCCGGCACGAATGGTGCCGATGGGATAATGGGTGCAACAGGTGCAACAGGGGCGGATGGGGCAAAGAATGCCTGGGGACTTACTGGTAATTCAGGAACTGTTGACGCAACCAGCTTTATCGGGACAGTAGATAATGTACCTTTTAATATCAGGGTAAACAACCAGCAGTCAGGCAAAATAGACCCCTTATTACTCAACACTTTTTGGGGTTACCAATCAGGAAAAGCCAACAGCAGTGGAATCAGAAATACAGGCAATGGCTATCAGTCACTGTCGGCCAATACCACAGGAACCAATAATACAGCCAATGGCTATTTAGCCCTTAATACAAACACCACAGGACAGGATAATACGGCCAATGGGCAGGAAGCACTTAAGGCTAATACAACAGGTTCCTACAATACCGCCATTGGCTCCTACGCTCTTAATGCCAATACCATAGGAGAAAGAAATACTGCCTGCGGCATGTATGCACTTATTTCCAACACCACAGGTTCTTACAATACCGCCAACGGGAAAGATGCCCTGCTTTCCAATACTTCAGGCATCCGGAACACAGCCTTTGGCCATGGTGCCCTTGCCAATACCGCCACGGGTATTAACAATACTGCATCGGGCTACCAGGCAGGAGCAGCAAACACCACAGGCAGTAACAATACCTATATCGGATATGGTGCCAACAGCCCCGGGCAGCCCAACCTGAGTAATGCTACTGCTATTGGGGCAAACACATCCGTTACCGCAAGCAATAGCTTGGTGCTGGGCAATGCAGCAAACGTAGGCATAGGAACCACCGCACCTGCTTATAAATTAGATATCACAGGCAGTTTTAATGTAAACGGGCCAACCACCTGTACTTCGGGAGCATGGCTGAGTTCCGACCAGTTATTTAAAACAGCTATTGATAGTATTGCCAATGCCTTAGCCATCATTTATCAGTTAAAACCGCGTTCCTTTAACTTTGATACTGCAAACGTGTACGGTTTAAATTTTAATGATCAAAAACAATATGGATTAATTGCCCAGGAGGTGGAACAGGTGCTTCCGGAATTGGTGAGCACCACCACCAAAACAGCCGTTTATGATACGGCAGGAGTATTAGTAACACCTGCAATTACCTACAAAATCTTAAACTATACGGCTTTTTCAGCCATACTGATGAAAGGCATACAGGAACAACAACAGAAAATTAACAGCCTTTCTACAAAAGCAGACAGCCAGGAAGCTATTATTAACTCATTACAAAATCAAATAAATACCTTGTCAAATCAAATACAACAATTGCAGCATTAGACCCCTCCCCAGCCCTCCCCCCAGGGGAGGGAGTTATTGGGTTAATAGTTATTAAGTTATTGGTTATACCATAATATAAATATAGCATGCTAAACAACAGATATATTCACATCACTCTCCTGCTACTTCTTCTCCCTCCCCTGTGGGGAGAGCTTGCCCCGAATTTCTTTCGGGGGCTGGGGAGAGGCGTTGTTGCCCAAACCCTCTACATAGTAAAAGGCGGCCCCGACACAGGCAAATTTTCAGGCGGTGTTTTTATGGGATTAAATGCTAAAATAAATTATGGCGCTAATCAACAAAATGTGCTGCTGGATGCTAAACCAGGCCTTTTAGAAGCCTCCTGGAAAGATATAACAGGCCTTACACAAACAGGAAGCATACTTACAAAAACAGCTTCCGATGGATGGGGCAATGCCGGTGCAGCTTCCAGCAGCACATTAGATACACTGCAAAACGGCTGGATACAATACAAAGTAGATAACCTCTCCAATACCCTTGCCTTTGGACTTTCTGCAAGCAATGTGGATGCACATTACAACAGTATAAATTATGCTGTAATGGTAAATGCCGGACAACTTTCAGTATATAACAACGGGCAACTAAAGGGCAGCTTTGGAGTAGTGACTGTGAATGATTCTATACGTATAGCGAGGATTGGGAATATTTTGTTTTATACAAAAAATAAGGTGGTGTTTTTCAACCAGGCGGTTAATGCTAAACTTCCTTTGATGGCAGATGTTGCACTATATACGCAGGGGGGGGCGGTGGAAATTAAATCTTCATTTGCAAAACCATGCGATGCCAATCTTAATGTGATTGCAACACCTGCTTCGCAAACGATTTGTTCAGGACAGACCGCTACTATTATCGCAAGTGGATCGACAAATTATATGTGGTCAACAGGAGCTTCTAACAACTCTATTTATGTTTCTCCAGAAACAACAACAACTTACACTGTAACAGGAATAAGCAATGGTTGCACCAATGTGGCAATTGCAACTGTGACTGTGAACCCAACGCCAACTGCAAATGCTGGTTTGGATCAGATTGTTTGTTCAAATAATGCAAGTGTTGCTTTAAACGGAGCAGTTGTTTTTGCAACAGGAGGAGTTTGGAGTACATCTGGGAGCGGAGTTTTTTCTCCTGATACAAATACATTGGATGCCTATTACAATCCAAGTATAGACGATATAATGGCAGGCACTGTCACTCTTACTTTGACTATAACAGGAAATGGAAGTTGTAGTGCTGGTTCTGATGAAATGGTTATTTCTTTTACTTCTCCTTCACCATTTGGATTATTGGCATCAGGAGCAATCAATTCCAATGACTCGGTTTTTGTTGTAGGAGATGTGGGAGCAATTGGTGGCGTTTCATCATATATAAGAGTTTCGGGAAATATTCTGCAAAATAATAATATAGAGATTCAGCAAGCGTTGTTAAACATTCTTGCCGATAAAAATTGTTTTTCTTCTCTTGGGGGCGTAAATA
>JAHEXZ010000123.1 GCA_023251835.1 Bacteroidota bacterium
ACACGACAGATAATAAAGTCGCTGTTTTTTTCATAGTCAATACTTTCCTCAGGAATGTCCCAAAAAACAACCGGGCTAATTTCAGGAATATACTTCGGTGCCTTCATAGCAGGTAAATATTTTTTTTTTTCTTTGAAGTACAATGATTTTATATTTCGGCTGAATAAGTTTGTCCCCAATTGGATTGGGGACAAACTTATTCACTCAGTATATTTAGTTCACAACCACTTTCACAAAGTTCCGACTTTTACCGGCTTCCAGCTTCACAAAATACATTCCCTGTGCAAGATGCAATTCCGCAGCATTCACCATTACTTCATGTTTACCTGCGGTTTGCTCAGGATTGTTGTAAAGCACTAGCTCTTTACCCAATATATCCGTCAGTGTAATTTTTATATTTGAAACATTGCTCAACTGGTATGCAATGCGGGTAGTATTTGTAAATGGGTTAGGATAAACAGATAAGCTGTTAGCAGCATTTTGCTCCTCAATACCTACCACTTGTACTGTTTGTCCGTTGCTGTTAGTTACAGTAGATTGTAAACCGGCTCCATTTTCTGCTTTTACAGAAAAATAATAGGTTTGATTATTAACTAAACTTAAACTATCGGCTGTCACGGATAAGTTAAACCAGTTATCTGTATAATCAAGTATATCATTTCCTCCGGAAGTGGTTCCTATCGCATACCAGTAACGCGAAATAGCAGAATTAGGGTCAGAAGATGCACTCCAGTTAGCAGAAAGCTGTGTTAATGAGTCGGTTACACTAATATCAGCAGCTAAACCATCATTAATAGTATCAACAGTAGCTGGCGGAGTCCAATCCACATTTATATTCTGATAATAGAGAGCTGAGAGATTCCCTGCAGAATCAGCACAGATAGATTTGACTTTACCAGAGAAAGTAGTTGGATCCTGATTTTCATACCTGATATCATTGGTGCTTGCCGGGCCTACAGTTATAGCAGCAGAAGTTGCCGGACGGGAACGATAAACCTTTAATTCATTGATTGCAAAATTGGAATTACCGCTACGGAATGAAATTGCGTTTCCGGTAGAAATAGGTGATGAATCTGTCCAGGTGGTTATCAGTTGATTATCTCTATACACTGTAATTTTTCCTGTTATACGATCGTAAATAATTTTATAATCATACCATTGCCCGGCAACGGTTGTAAAAGGAATATCCACTTCAGCAGCACCAAATGTATTATTAGTAACTTTATATATCTGAAGTTTTGCATCATCAACCCTGAACCAAACAAAGTAGGAGTTACCGCGATTTGTTTGTGAGGCATTATCACAAAAGAAATGGAAGCCGGCACGTTTGTTAGTACCCGAACCATCAATCTTTCCATAAAAATTATACAAATATCTATTAGAGAGGGTTTGGTTCAATGATGCGTAGATATTGGTATTACTCGAATCTTCTTCCGACTGATACAATGCCCCACTATTAATACTCCAGTTTCCGTTTGCAATAGTCCAATCAGGGTGAATGGCTGCATCAAAATTATCGGCAAAAAAACCATTGTTTGCATTGGCACGCCATTCAATACCATCATAGTCAATTACCTGGTAATAACTTTTTTCTACTCCAATATTATCAGTGTCAGTAAAAGTAGCAGTAAAATTACCTGTTTCCCATGCGTTTGGAGTACTTACTACTGTGGTAGGAGGAATACTGTCCGATGGAGGTGGTGGTACGGAATTGCTTGTCCATGTTGCAGCCCATCCCGCATCATTGGTATTACAATCCGACCTGAATTCAATTAATAATGAGCCACCGCTTGATGTGATTGCTCCCGGGCTCGTTGTTCCGTCATATTGACCAATAAGCGGGTCTGAAGTGGATGCCCCATCGTAAATAAACATATAATCCCACCCGGATTCTGTACTGAAAGATGTAAAATTAAGCGTAACAACAGTAGCGCCTGCCGGTTGGATAAGTGTAAGGATTCGTTCATCATCAGAATAATTACTTCCGGAACCACCGCTGTCGTAAAAATTACCGGAACCTGCTGTTAATGTAGTTATGGAAGGATTATTATTAATTAACAGATAATATTTTGCCCAATCCCAGTTAGGCCCCGGATCATTGTGAGACTGGTTTGGAAACATTTGATGGCCTTTTATTTTAGTGCAGGCCCCTAAACCGCATTGGCTTGATGAACCAGAACATCCCGGCCCGTAATAGGTTCTTAATCCGCTGATTCCATAACCACTGTTGCAAATATCACGAACCAACGCGGCTGACTGCGTATACATTGCATTAGTATACCAACCTGACTGGTTCACATATCCTTCATGTTCAATACCAATGGTATAAGGATTTTCACTACCCACATGCCATGCTTTATCCGCTTCATCTACCATTTGTGTTATTTGTCCGTCACTGGAACGTACTACATAATGTGCAGAAACACTGGCATTACAATTCTGAAACCAGGAAATACAACCTGCATAGCTGCCTTCCACATCATGGATGGTAACAGCAGAAACAGCTGTACCACTACGTGAACTGTAATTACAGGAACCGGCAGGATTCCATATAGCAGGGCCATAATCGGACGATTGGAGCGATTTTGCCTGAAACTGCTGTCCTTTATTATTATATACACTTTCATCAGTTACTTTAACTCCGGTTGAACTTAAAACAGCATAATTGTCGACTCCAAATATCTCTATAAGATCAATGGCATGTTTTGGAAAGTGATATAAGGATTGATACTGTTCTGTATTCAAAAACTGCAGATAACCATATAGCTGGGTATTGAGAGCGAAATTCTGACCTTCGGTTTCATTAGGCAGCTCACTTAACCAAGTCAATACAGGAAGTTGGTCAGCAATTATGTTGCTTGTAATATTTAAAGTATGTTTTATTGATGTATAGGCTGCGGCATAGGCTAATATATTTTTTTCAGGATCATTAATTATATCATTTACACTAAATCCTGAAAGTTTAGAAACCGTATGCAGATTACTCTTGAAATAATTCTGACCCTCCAGGGTAAGCGCCATTAAACCATAAGCGTTAGGCACACCGACACAACCATCGGGTATAGCAGAAGCATGTTGCAGATGGGTAAACCGGGTATTACAAAAAGAAACAGCTTCCAAAATTCCTTTTGGGATTTCCGGGTACTTCTGGTAGGCTTTATTGAACAATTGGAAGTAATTATTTGGAATAATTTTATCAGGTGTATTTGTTTGGCCAAAAGAGTAATTAGCAAATAATGCAAATACGAATACGGAACTTAGTAAGTTTTTTTTCATCCTGTATATTTTTAATTATGGTGAGTAAAGGTAAATTATTCATTTGCAATTGTCAAGCAAGCATGTAACATATTCATTAACAGTAGATTAGCTATTTATTGGTATGTCTATCAAAATGCGTGCAAGTGGCGTAAACTATATTTTATCGAATAAAATATTGAACCTGGCTGTAAAAACAGGACAATTAAGCCCCACCGGCACAGATTACACCTTAGATTATGATAATGTAATCAAAGAAAATGACAAGCAAGATGCCGCCAGAACAAAATTACAGATCCCACACACTTCTGCGTTTACTGCGTTGCGGCTTAAAATACCGTTTGTGCTCCAATATAAAAGCCATAATAAAATAAATTATAACAGGAGAGCCTATTGTAAAAAATGAAAGATAAATAAAATACATACGAATCCTGGTGGAGTTTATACCCAGTTTCTGGCCCCACCATTCACACACACCAAATGCTTTTGTTTCAAACCAGCATTGTATTCTTTTAACCATTGATACTACTTTTTTTCTGAGAACTAAATTACGAATTTTTCAGCAAATAATTACCAATACTACAGTTTAAACATCTTTTATGAGTGCAGTATTCATTCTTCAGCTCCAGCAATGCCTGTGTTGAATATGCTGTTTTAACAGGGAGTTTCAACCTATCCCATTTTTTTATAATTGCATTATCTTCACCTGCTGTTTGCTCCAGAAATTGTAAGGCCCTGTCAACATACTTTTCCTCACTTTTTTGTTTACCATAAACAAAAAGAAATGGCACTATGGTATTAATAATAATATTATCTACAGCATCTTCACCTAAGTGTTTTGTTTTGGATTTGGAAGGCCTATCAAATGTGTAATGCGTCTGCCAATAATCAGAAACATCTACATTCATTAATTTTATCAAATTGCTGCATTGAGTGGTTTCTATAGTTTTTGAAAACAGATGAGTAGAGTTGTAAACAAGATTAGCAAACTGGGTAATACGAATGGTAGGAAAATTAACCGGCCGCAAACGCAGAAACTTCCATAAATGCCCATCAATTGGTTGCAGTTTTAGTTTATGCTTCAAAAAAACATATTCATTCTGTAAAGTCTGTAAATACTTATCTTTAAAATGCTCTTCCAATAGTCCTGCCTGACCAAATAATAATGCTTCAATTTGCAATAAGCTGCTCTTATGTTTTGCAAGAGAGAGAGATGGTAATGATTTAGCAAGTAGTTCAAATGGTTCTGAATTGGTTTTAAAGCCAAAATTACGCGCTAAATGCTGGTAAAATGTTTCTTCCCAATTGTTGTTATTTAATCTTAAACTATTAATAATGTAAGCTGATTTCCGTTCCAAGCGTTCTATAAGCAACCTGTCAAGAGCACTATTAACAATTAATGAAGGAGTAATGGAAATTTGCTTCTCACAAGGTATCCAATCATTACTCGCTTTAAAGTTTAGATAATTCTGATAAACTTTTTCCTGTATCCTTTCTTTAAGCTCCAGTGTTGGAATACATTCTCCGGAGGCTCTGCATACCTGTTCATCATTATGATGTACTACATGCAGTATAATATTATTATATGATTTATCCCGCTGATGCAAATGTTTTTTCCAATCGCTGGAATTAACATGAATTTCCACATTGCCTGCCCATAAAGTATCTCCAACCTTTAATTGAGCATTGAAAAAGTCTGGGCCTGCATCCAGATTATGTGTTCCGGATTTTACAATTTCAACAGTTTCACCGTTAATGGTTCTTAAATTCTGCTGGTCAAACAGTTTAAATTTCCAGATATAATGTAAAAACTCTTCATTCATAGGTTACAGATAAACAAATTGTTACGAGTTTACCAATAGAAACATTTTAAATAAATCTGATAGCTATCGGATGGAGGAAATCTATAGATATATATTTAGTAATTCCTCCATCTCTTTCTGCAATTTCACAGCTTCTCCCCTCGCCTTTTCAGCAAAATTATCATCGGCACCTGCATAAATAATCGCTCTGGATGAATTTACCAATAAACCGCACTGTTTATTCATACCATATTTAGCAACATCCTGCAAACTCCCTCCCTGCATACCTACCCCGGGCACTAACAAAAAATTATCAGGAGCAATCTTTCGTATATCAATAAGCATCTCTGCTTTAGTGGCTCCAACAACATACATCATATTATCTGGTGTTCCCCATTTTTTAGAAGCATGAAGCACTTTCTCAAACAGTCTCAGTCCTCTGTCTTTCTCTAAATGTGATACAAGTCCGCTGGTTTGAAAATCAAAAGCACCTTTGTTAGAAGTCAATACAAGCAGTATTACCCACTTGTTTTTATATTCGAGGAATGGAGTAATACTATCTTCACCCATATAAGGTGCCACCGTAATTGAATCAAAATTCAGAGTTTCAAGAAATGCTTTTGCATACATGGATGATGTATTACCAATATCACCGCGTTTTGCGTCAGCAATAGTAAAAATATCAGGATATGTTTTATTAATGTAATTAATCGTCTTTTCCAGGCTAATCCATCCTTTCGCTCCTAATGTTTCATAAAACGCCATATTAGGTTTATAAGAAGCAGCAACATCATGCGTTGCATCAATAATCTGCTTATTGAATTCAAAAACAGGATCCTCCTCATTCAATAAATGTGCAGGTATTTTCGTAATATCTGTATCCAAACCTATACAAAGAAAACTTTTTTTCTTTTTAATAATTGCAAATAACTCTTGCTTTGTCATACCTGCTATTGTATAGGGAATCTATTTTCTTACTTTGTTTTTTAATTCTTTTGGAAAATCTTTTTCAAGCAGATACACACCATTCATAGGGTTTTCCATAGGTAATGAATCCCGCAAATAGAAATATAAATGTGTTTCTTCTTTTTTAGCATCCACAATTTTTTCTGTTTTCCTCAGCAGTTTCTTTGAAACAGCAAATTGCATCTTTTTCCCGGTTACAGTTATACAATCTGTAATTGTAGTATTCCAAATTTCATAACTGAATTTTTCACCATTCGGGAAATATCCAGCCAATGTATAAACCGCATTATTCCTGATTTTAAAATCCTTTACTGGTTGGGGCACCATAAACTCATCTTCCCAAAGATATTTGATATTATCCTCTGTTTCCTGCCCTCCATGCAAATCATCTGCCATACCTTGATTAAATTCAGAGTTGATAAGAATAAAATGTAAGTGAAGATTCATAAATACCTCTCCCTAACCCTCTCCACAGGAGAGGGAACTTTAATTGTAATTAATTTTTTTCATTCAATTCGCTTTCTTCCCCCTGGGGAAGGCCTCCTCTTCCATGTTTTATATGTATCTTGTTGTTTCGGCCTATCAGCTTCTATCTCTCTTAAAGGTTCGCAAGGCTTCAGTGTAGCATGGCATTCCGCAGGCAATTGCTGGTATAATTTTGTTCCTTCTGTTTTCCATGCCAGCATCTCATCGCTCACGTCTTTCACAATTTTAGCAGGGTTACCCACTACTACTTTTCTTTCCGGAATAATCATTTCAGCTGGAATAAAACACAATGCGCCAATAATACAATTATCACCAATAATTACATTATCCATAATTACCGAATTCATACCTATAAGCACATTCTTCCCTATAGTACCACCATGTACAATGGCTCCATGTCCGATATGTGCTGCTTCTTTCAATAAAACGGTTGTTCCCGGAAACATATGAATGGTACAATTCTCCTGTACATTACAACCATCCTCAATAATAATTTGTCCCCAATCTCCACGAATAGCAGCACCAGGGCCAATATAAACATCTTTTCCTATTATCACATTTCCTGTAACTGTTGCATTCGGATGAATAAAAGCACTTTCGTGGATTACTGGCTTATAACCGTTGAATTTGAATATGTTCACTGTTTATTAACTTAAATATTCCCTCACTTTGAGTTGTATAAATTTTTTAACATCATCCCAGGTTTGGCCATTTAAAGCAAGCGGGTCTGGGCTTTGTTCTGCATCAGCAAAATAGGTTATGGCATTAGGAATAGAAATTAATAATTGCTGATTAGAATATTTTTGTTTGTACCAACTTATGATTTCAGCTAAAGTATAATATTTTAGAAGCTCTGCCAAATCAAAAAAATCTTTTTTTTGACCTCTTCCTAATATAGCATTAATCTTCATAGCTGCTATGTCTTTATTGCTAAACATCCTTATATCCTCAATTGCATTATTTTTCTTAATATGGATAAAGTTGGGGGTTCAACTGTCGAAGTATATAACATCTAAATTTTTGAATAGGTTCATCAATAACGGCTGCTGCTAAATGTATTCTATTTTCAGAAATATATTTTGCATTTAGTAAAGCCACTTTTACTTTTTCATCCCCATAATACCTCCTACACTGCCTTATATCCTCCACATCTCCCCGCTCAAACACACGTTCAATTACCCAATTGGCATATTTATCGTAATCAAGATGTTCAAAATCTACATCCCAGAATATACGTTTGTCAAATATTGGTTTTGGTTTGTTCATAAGAATAAAACACGAAAATTATACCTTCTCAATAATAACGGCATATCCTTGTCCCAAGCCTATACACAAGGTAACTAAAGCATAACGCTTATTTTGCTCCTGCAGCTCTATTGCAGCCGAATTTAATATTCGTGCTCCGCTCATCCCCAATGGATGACCAATAGCAATAGCTCCACCATTCGGGTTGATACGAGAGTCGTCATCTGCAAGCCCCCAGGCACGAGTACATGCTAATGATTGTGCAGCAAAAGCCTCATTCAACTCAATAATATCTATATCTTTCATAGACAATCCTGCCCGTTTTAAAGCCATATTACTTGCGGGAACCGGCCCAATACCCATAATACGAGGCTCAACACCTGCCACACCACTTGACACAATTCTTGCCTTGGGATTTAAATTATATTTTTTGACAGCTTCTTCAGAAGCCAATAAAAGAGCAGCAGCTCCATCATTCAATCCCGAAGCATTACCTGCTGTAACCGAACCTTCTTTACGAAAAGCGGGTTTCAGCTTGCCAAGACCTTCCATAGTAGTCTCCGGACGCATAAACTCGTCAGTGTCAAATATTTTCGGTTCTCCCTTTTTCTGTGGTATTTCAACCGGCATTATCTCTTTTGCCAGGCGTCCTTTAGTTTTTGCGGCAGCAGCTTTTTGCTGGCTCCACAAAGCAAATTTATCCTGGTCTTCACGATTAATTTTATCACGTTCAGCAAGATTTTCAGCCGTCTCTCCCATAGCATCAATACCATACATTTCCTTCATCTTAGGATTGATGAAACGCCAGCCAAATGAGGAATCATACAATTGCTGGTCACGGCCAAACGCAGATGCAGCTTTAGACATAACCCATGGTCCACGTGTCATATTTTCAACTCCACCGGCAATCATCAAATCTGATTCACCAGCCATAATAGTACGTGCAGCCACCATTACAGCCGATAAACCTGATGCACACAAGCGGTTTACTGTTTCACCAGGTACGGTATATGGTAATCCGGCTAATAACAATGCCATACGTGCCACATTACGGTTATCTTCACCTGCCTGATTAGCGCACCCCATCACCACATCACCTATTTGCCTCACATCAATATTAGGATTACGCTTTATTAATTCTTTTAATACCAAGGCTGCCAAATCATCCGTACGGATAACAGACAGTGTTCCGCCAAAATTTCCAACAGGAGTGCGGATGCCGTCAATAATATATGCGTTTTTCATAGGTTACTTTTTTTCCTCAAACCAATTTTTACTTGTTCTATAAACCGTCCCCTTAAATAAAGCTACTGTTTCCTCTTTCTGATTTTTAATCGTTACCTGATAAATACCAATTTTATTGGAAAGATTCATCTCTTCTGCAATAGCTGTAATTATATCACCTTCTTTCAAAGATACGGTGTGAGAAATACTTGTTTCAATAGAAATACTCATTCTGCCATGCGAGTTGGATGCAAAGGCCAATGCGCTATCGGCCAATGAATAAGTAATCCCACCATGCGCTATTCCAAAACCATTCAACATCTCTTTACGGATAGCCATCCTCAAGACACAATAACCCTGCTCCACCTTTACACATTCAATACCCAACCATTGACTGAACCAGTCAGCCTCATACATCTTACTGACAACTTTTTCGGGTAAAGACTTATCGGGCATAAAAAACATAAAATTTTTGTGTCTCAAAGATATTCTTTTTTGGCTATTTTTTAGTTTATTACTTCTTATGCATCAAGCAAATTATTTTAAAATTTCAGTAAATCAATGGTATGAACCCCAAATTTGAGTCTCGCGAATAAAGAATTAACTTTTTGCTGGAAACCCCTTCTTCTTCCTACTTATAACTGATGTTACGCAAAATTTATATCTAATTCAGAATATCTCTATATTTCCACCTGTCATTTCGAACGCAGTGAGAAATCTTGTCAATCAATTGCAAAGATTTCTCTTCCTGCTTTC
>JAHEXZ010000014.1 GCA_023251835.1 Bacteroidota bacterium
CCCAATTCCAATAGAAAAATATACGGAAGGATTTAAAGAAAATCAAATCAGGAGATTAAAACGACAAGCCAAAAATCTTGGTTTACAGGTAGTTGAAGTGTAGTTACTTAAGAGGAAAAAAGTAAACACACAGTACTTCGGTGAACCCTAAGATATATTCTTGAGGCCATAAAAAATATACCAACCTGAACGCCTAATTGTATTAACTTTACAGTTTATATTATGAGCTTCAAAAAATCAGAAATACCATTAGCTGAAACAGGCTATTTTTCGAAATTAATGTTGGACTATGTAAATGGTAATGAAACAATAAAAAAACTTTATACTTACCTACCTGACATAGAATCTTTTCGGCAGGCAATTAAAGATAAATCAACAGAAAACTTAAACAGAGATATACTGGCAGGGGTTTTAAAAGAGCAATATTCATCAATTGCTAACGGAGAACCACAAAAAGTGAATATTGACTTACTTCGGTATAAAAATACATTTACCGTTTGTACTGGCCATCAATTGTGCCTTTTTACCGGGCCTCTTTATTTTATTTATAAAATTCTGACTACAATCAACCTTGCGGAAACATTAAGAAAAAATTACCCTTCATACAATTTTGTTCCGATTTATTGGATGGCCAGCGAAGACCATGATTTTGAGGAAATACACAGCGTTAACCTGTTTGGAAAAAAGCTGAGTTGGAACAATCCGGGAACAAAAGGCTCTGTTGGTAATTTATCTACAGCGTCAGTCAAAACTGTGATTGATGAACTCAGACTAATGACCGGTGATTCTGAAAATGCAAAGGAATTAATTCAGCTTTTTGAAGACGCTTATTTAAAACATACTACCCTCGCTGATGCAACACGTTACCTCGTGCATCAACTCTTTGGAATATATGGATTAGTTATAGTTGACGGAAATGATAAACGCTTAAAGAAAGAATTTACTGCAATCATTGAAGATGACATTTTTGCGAATACAAATCATAAACTCGTAAATCAAGCCATTACTGAATTGGAAAAAACAGGAGTAAAAGCCCAGGTAAACCCACGTCAGATTAATTGCTTCTATATGCTTGGTAATATCCGCGAACGCATTGAATTGGTTGACACGATATACCGTGTGCTTAATAGCGACATTACTTTTACTAAGGAGCAGATCCGGAACGAGTTAAAGGAGCATCCTGAGCGTTTTAGCCCCAATGTTGTATTACGCCCCCTGTATCAACAAAAAATACTTCCTAATTTAGCCTATATTGGTGGACCTGGAGAAATCGCTTACTGGCTGGAATACAAACGTATGTTTGACCATCATAACATCAGCTTTCCCATATTGATACCTCGCAATTTTGCACTTCTGCCCGACCGAAAATCAGAACAGCAATTGTTGAAACTGGGTTTTGCAATTAATGATATATTTAAAGATGTAGAAAAATTAATAAAAGAGTTTATTAGCAAAAACGCTGGTGCCGCATTATCATTGAAAGAACAAGAACACCAACTGACTAACTTGTTTGAAGTCATTTCAACCAAAGCAACTATTGTTGACCCTACATTGAAAGCAAGTGTAGAAGCTGAATTACAAAAAACATTGAATTCTTTAAGAAGTATAGAAAGTAAATTAATACGTGCCGAGAAACACAAGCAGGAAACCGCTATTAATCAGATCAAAAAATTAAAAGATCGGTTTTTTCCCGAAGGTTCATTGCAAGAGCGATATGATACATTAATCCCTTACTATTTAAAAGCAGGGAAACAATTTATTATAGACCTAAAAGCAACTTTTGACCCTTTGGATTATAAAATGTTAATACTTGAATTCTAACCGTTAAGACGCTGAGACACAAAGAAAACTTAGCGCCTTTGCGTTTTGGCGGTAAATAGAAAATGGAATTAAATCAGAAAAACAGAACACTATTGGAACAAGGTATTGAACTGCCTTTAATGGAAGAGTTTTATACTATTCAGGGAGAAGGTTTCCATTCCGGTAAAGCTGCTTACTTTATACGTATCGGTGGCTGTGATGTGGGTTGCCATTGGTGCGATGTAAAAGAAAGCTGGAATGCTGCTTTACATCCGCTTACCGCTATAGATAAGATTGTAGAAAACGCAGCTAAATTTCCTGCAAAGGCTGTTGTAGTAACAGGAGGAGAGCCAACCATCTATAATTTGGAATACCTCACACAACAGTTAAAAAGTAAAGGAATAGAAACGTATATCGAAACATCAGGAGCTTGTCCGATTACCGGAATATGGAACTGGATATGCCTTTCACCAAAAAAAACTAGTCCTCCTTTACCGGAAAACTACAAAAGAGCAAACGAACTAAAAGTTATTATCTATAACAAAAATGATTTTGAATGGGCTGAAAAAAATGCTCAATATGTATCAGCCAACTGTAAATTATTTCTTCAGCCGGAATGGAGCAAAAGCAAAATTATGATGCCGCTTATTGTAGATTACATTATGGCTAACCCTAAATGGAATGTGTCATTACAAACCCATAAGTATATGAATATTCCATAAGTTTAATTTGTTATCTTTGTACTATGGCTTCAGCAACAAAAAATAATACAAGTTCTAAAGCATCTGCTTCAAAAAAAAACGGAAAAAAAGGTAAAAAAGTCTCAAAAAAAATAATTTTTCATGGTGATGCTATGCAAACACAATTCCTTGTAAAAGCCGGAAACATTGTATCCAAACAGGCAATTAGGGAAGCAAAAGCCTTAGGACTTGAGATAATGTACATTGAAAATGGTATTTTATACCGCGAAAAAGATGGAAAACGTGAAAAAGTAAGCACCATTAGTGAAGCAATACCTGAAAAATATAAAAAATTAAAAAAAGGAGTAACGCTGTATGTCAAAAAGTGACAAACGTTTACGAATTTTTGCAGGCCCTAATGGTTCAGGGAAAACAACACTCTTTAGAGAATTTGAAAAAAGATACTCAACCGGGTATTTTATCAATGCTGATGAACTACAAACCCAACTCGAAACAAAAGGCTTTATTGACCTTAATCCTGCCGGAATAAAGCCTTCCGTAAAAGAATTTGAAAACTTCATAACTAACTCCTCATTAGCTAAAAAAGCAAAAGAAGATGGTTATACTATTGATATAACCCTCAATGAAAATTTTATTGTTGATACAACTAAGCAGTCACACGCCTATGAGGCAGCCTTGATTGCAGCTTTTATTCGTAAACAATTAGTAAAAGAAAATCGTTCATTTTCTTTTGAAACAGTGATGAGCCATGTTTCGAAATTGGAAGAAATAAGTGTTGCAAAAAAAGCGGGGTATAAAACGTATCTCTATTTTATTGCAACTGATAGTGCGTATGTTAATGAATCAAGAGTAAAAAACAGAGTAATAAAAGGTGGGCATGATGTTACATTTGACAAAATATATTCCCGCTATATTGCTTCATTG
>JAHEXZ010000164.1 GCA_023251835.1 Bacteroidota bacterium
GCCTCACTGCCTGAACCTTTCAGAAACAAGAATCCCTTCTTTACCTGCTCAAATACAAATTACGCTCCGAGTAAATGGTATGAAAAAACTCATCTGTTAAATCATCAATAAAATAAATAGGGTCTACTGAAAAACTCTGTCTTCTTTTAAAATTGGGTTATTTGGCATAAATTTGCGTAATAAAATGCAAGACATTATGGCCAAAGCTTCAAAAACCCGTGCATCCAAACAAGCTTATGTTAGTCAAAACCAATTAATATTGTCGGGATTTGAAACACCGTTTGACAATAAGTTAGATCAATCTAATCGTTGGATAAAATTAGCCCACCAAATACCTTGGGACAACATTGTGAATGTTTATACCCAAACATTGTTCAATGATACAACCGGTGCCAGTAATATCAATCCGCGCGTAGTGCTTGGCTGTATTATGATAAAGCATATGTGCAATTTAAGTGATGAAGAAACAATACTTCAGATACAAGAAAATATGTATATGCAGTATTTTATAGGTTACAGCAGCTTTAGTAATGAAGCTCCTTTTGACCCATCGTTATTTGTGGAGATAAGAAAGCGTTTTGGAGTAGAACAAATAAATTCAATTAATGAAAAAATAGTAGGACTCTCTCAGGCAAAAAATAGTTCAACAAAAAACGAAAATAATAGTAGCCCTACAAAAAACAATCCACCACCTTCTGAAGATCAAAATAATAGTGATACCATCAATGATGAAAACAAAAAAGAATTAGATAAAAAAACACACGATGGTAGATTAATAATAGATGCCACTGCATGTCCACAGGATATTTCCTATCCAACCGATTTAAATTTATTAAATGATGCGAGAGAAAAAAGCCAAGAATTGATAGGTGTATTGTACGTGCAGTATTTGCATAAAAAGAAACCTCGAACCTATCGTAAACAAGCACGAAAAGCGTACTTGAATACGGCAATGAAAAGACAAAAAACACGCAAAGAAATACGTAAAGCATTGCGTAAACAACTGAATTATTTAAAAAGAAACTTAGGTCATATAGAAAAATTACATCAAGCATATCCTAAAGGCAAAACTCCATTAACAGAAAGAGAACAAACCTATTTGCTTGTGATACAAGAGTTGTATTCACAACAATACCAAATGTTTAGAGAAAAAACACATAGCATAGAAGATAGAATAGTAAGTATCCATCAGCCTTACGTTCGACCAATAGTAAGAGGTAAAGAAAAAGCGAAGGTTGAATTTGGAGCTAAAATACAATTAAGTCTTGTAGCCGGATATGCGTTTTTAGATGTGCTATCGTGGGATGCTTTCAATGAAGGCACTAAGCTTTTATTAGCAGTTGAGAATCATAAAAAAAGAACAGGTTATTATCCTATAGAAGTATTAGCAGATAAAATATATTGTAATCGGAATAATCGAAAGCAATTAAAAGAATTAGGAATACGGCTACTGGCAAAGCCTTTAGGCAGACCCTCGGCAATGAATACAGAACATGTAAGTCCGGGAGAGCGAAATCCAATTGAAGGAAAATTTGGTCAAGGTAAAACTTCTTATGGTTTAGGAAGAATAAAAGCAAGGCTGGAAAACACTTCTGAAAGTTGGATTGCATCCATAATTTTGGTGTTAAACCTGGTTAAATTAGCCGGGCAAGCACCCTTGTCTATAATCGAAAATTTGATTCAAAATATCATGAGGTGGTGTAAAATAAAAAATAATTTAACTTTACTTTTTCAGTAGCCCCTAAATAAATGCTTTTTAACTCAATTAACTTTGCAATATTTTTACCAATAGCATTTATTTTTTATTGGTTTATAACAAATAAATCTCTCAGACTTCAGAACATTTTATTACTTGTAGCAAGTTACTTTTTTTACGCATGTTGGGATTGGCGTTTTTTATTCTTACTCATTTTTTCAACTCTTTTAGATTACTTTACCGGCCTAAAAATATCCGAAACCCAAAATCTTGGAGTAAAAAAAATTTGGTTGTGGCTCAGTATCATCATAAATCTTGGGTTCCTTGGAATTTTTAAATATTACAATTTTTTTGCTGTGTCTTTTGCAGAAGCCTTCTCCAATTTTGGAATTAATATAGATCCTTTGACAATTAAAGTAATCTTACCGGTTGGCATTTCTTTCTATACTTTTCATGGATTGTCCTATGTAATTGACATATATAAAAATAGAATTAAAGTAGAAAAGAATTTTTTTGAATATGCAGTCTTTGTTAGTTTTTTTCCTCTTCTTGTCGCTGGCCCAATAGAAAGAGCTACTCATCTCTTGCCACAAATTCAAACAAAAAGAACATTTAATTATGACAAAGCTATAGATGGATTACGGCAGATATTATGGGGATTATTTAAAAAAGTTGTTATTGCTGATCAATGTGCTGAGTATGCAAACATGATATTTAATAATTCATCAGACTATAGTGGTAGCACTCTTGTTTTGGGCGCCTTGTTTTTTACTATTCAAATCTATGGCGATTTTTCGGGTTATTCAGATATAGCAATTGGAACGGCAAGGCTTTTTGGTATTGAATTATTGCGGAATTTCGCGTCCCCTTATTTTTCAAGAGATATAGCCGAGTTTTGGAGACGTTGGCACATCTCGCTTTCAAGTTGGTTTAAAGACTATTTGTATATTCCTTTGGGTGGAAGTAAAGGAAGTAAATTGATGCAGGTCAGAAATACTTTTATAATATTTATAATTAGTGGATTTTGGCATGGTGCAAACTGGACTTTTATTTTTTGGGGCATTTTAAATGCCATTTATTTTTTACCTCTCTTATTAATACATAGTAATCGGAACAATATCGACATAGTTGCGCAGGGAAGAAAACTGCCAACGTTAAGAGAGTTAGCTTCAATATTGTTAACTTTTAGTTTAACTGTATTTGCCTGGATATTTTTCAGAGCGGAGAGTTTAACACACGCATTTAAATATATTTCCGAAATTCTATCATCTTCTTTATTTACTATTCCAAAATTTGCCGGGATACAAAAAGCGCTTATTCTGGTTTTAGTTATTGCCATATTTATGGTTATAGAGTGGATTGGAAGAGAGCAGCAGTATGCGCTTGCAAAAATCGGTATAGGGTGGGCAAAACCTGTTCGATGGAGTTTCTATTACGTCATAACAATGCTGATACTATTGTTTGGTGGCCAACAACAGGGTTTCATATATTTTCAATTCTGATGAAAAAATTTGCTCTTCAAATAAGCGTTTTTTCCGTTATTGTTATATTGTCATTTTTATGGATGCTTTCAAAAGCAGACGGATATACGGATCCATTTTATTTACGTTTTACCACCCCCAAACAAAATAATTTAATTATAGGTACATCTCGGGCTGCCCAAGGATTGCAGCCTGAAATTTTTAAGGAGCTATTAAATGTTGATATATATAATTATTCATTTACAAAT
>JAHEXZ010000124.1 GCA_023251835.1 Bacteroidota bacterium
TTTAGGGTATATATTGCGTATATCCTGCCCGTCAATATTTCCATAAACAGCAACTAAGGGTTTTATTTTAGCAAGTTCATTTGTAATTGCGAGGGTACCAATATCTCCCGCATGCCATATTTGGTCACAGGTGTCAAAATATTTAAATAGTTTAGGGTCTAAATAATTATGAGTGTCGGAAAGGAGTGCTATGCGTTGCATGGTACACAAAGTTACAAAGTGCTACGATGCTTGCAATACATCTTAACTAAATGAAGCACAAAGCCAATTTACAATTTTAGTTATAAGTTTTTAGGTGTTTTATACCGCAGATACTCAGGTTTTCCAAATCCGAGTTGAGGCACAACTGATTGTATGCCAAATTCCATTCATAAAAACCCTAAAACTAACTACGTTCGGTATAAATAAATGTTAATAATTTAATTGTTTGTTTTACCTCATTAAATTTTATATTTACAATTCCCTTATTTTTAGTGCATTTAGTTGTTTTGTATGTACATTATTATAGATTTTATGTTATTTTCTAACATTATTGTTGGTAGTAAATATATTTTATTACTTTAGCCACCGATATAATTATACAAATTATTAGCAATTTATTACTATTAATTAGGTTAAATATCCTTTAAAATTAAATCTTTAAAACTTAAACCACATGAAAAAACTTACCGTCTTTCGCAACTTGCTTGCAAAAAAAGACACGGGCTTGTTGGTTGTGTTGCAGTAATAGCCAGTGTAAATTCGTATTCACAAACAAATCCCACTGCGCAGACATTGCCGGTTTCCCAAAATTTTGGAACTACCACCTTTACTTCAGCCCCAACAGGCTTTGCCTGTTGGACATCCGGCAGTTCACCATCCGGTACACAATCCAATGCCGAAAACAGCACACCAGCCGGTGATGCAACAATAACAGTCGCTACCGGTACACAAACCACAGGTGGTTGCTATGGCTACGCTACTAGCAGCAACGGAAGGTTATATATCCAAACCAGCAGCAATGCTACCAATGGTACTAACCAGTTAGCAGCAGCCATTGATGCAACTGGCTTCGGAAACATTGTTGTTTCTTATGATATTGAAATGATTTCTGCTAATCCCCGTACTATTGGTGTTGAATTGCAATACCGTGTTGGAACCTCCGGTTCATGGACAAGTGTAAGCGGTACTGTTTATTCGCATACCAGCAGCGACCGCAGTAATGGCAATGTGGATAATTTTAGTGTTACCTTGCCTTCCGGTGCTGAAAACAATTCCGTTGTCCAACTTCGTTGGATTACGTGGAGGGGTTCACAAACAGGAAATAGCTCTGGTATTGCAATTGATAATATTTCCATTTCAGGTACAGCCTTACAAACGTATTATTTTCGTTCAAAACAAAGTGGGGCTTGGAATAGTGCCTCTACGTGGGAATCCTCACCGGACAATAGCACATGGACAAATGCTACAATTGCTCCAAAATATACTGCTAATACGGTAACTATACAAAGTGGCGACAGTGTTTCTATTACAGCTTCTGATACAATTGACCAGGTTGTAGTAAACGGTATATTGGCTTATGAGAATGTTGGAGGCTCCACACCTACTATTAATAATGGCACAGGTGCTGACCTTACAATTAACGGAAAATTTTATGATGCAGGCCCCAACTCTATCACATGGTTAAGCGGTGCTACGTGGAGCATGGGCAGCAATGGTTACCTGATACGTAACAGGGGTACATCAACAGCTAACTGGCGTGATAAATACGATGGCGGCATTTCTAACATTCCGGCAACAGCATATTGGATAGTACGTAAGAATAGCAGTGATACTCCTTTGTTAAGCTCTACAGGTGGCGCGTATTATCCTAATTTGAAAATAGAGAACTATACTGTTTCAGGTTGGACAACAGGTACTAACTCATCATTTTCAGGTTCAAGCAACAGTCCTATAGTGAAAGGTAGCTTATACATTGGTGGTGATGGTTCCAATACTGTTTCTTTTTTGAATAGTAATACCTATACAAACCCAGTTTTAGTATATGGCAACCTTACGCTTAAATCCGGTTCTACAATGCGTTGCCAGGGCACAGGCTATGAAGTGCAGGGCGACATTGCTTTAAATGGTACAATGGACTATACAGGTGGTGGTGCCTTTGTAATTAAGTTAACCGGCAGTGCCAACCAAAACCTTTCCGGTACGCTTAACATGAATAATCTTGAGCTGAACAAAACCTCAACCAATGCAACCGTTACGCTGCAATCGGCAGCTACAATCAGCGGTGGTTTGAGCTTTGTAAAAGGTTATTTAATAAGCAGCAGCACCAACGTGCTTACTTTTAAACATCATTCCAGCGTTGGCAATGCAGGAGGGGCAAATACAAATGACAGTTCTTTTGTAAGAGGGCCCGTAAAGAAAATTGGTAATTCCGCTTTTACCTTCCCGATAGGCAAAGGCAGCAACTACCAGTCTATCCGCATTTCTGCACCTACTGATAGTACCGATGCTTTTACAGCAGAGTATTTTGATACGGCACAAACATTAGGATCAACTACAGACCCAACGTTTGACTATGTTTCAAGCTGTGAATATTTTAATTTAAGCCGAACTACTGGTACTTCCACAGTGAGTGTGACATTAGCAGTTGATATGTCAAGCTGTGTAACAAACCTATTTCCCGATCCCCGTGTAATTGGCTGGGACGGCAGCAAATGGGCGGACTTGGGGCAGGGTTCTTTCTCCTTCTCCACCTTTGGTGGAACCATTGTTTCTGACGGGCCATTGAGTAACTATGGAGCTATTACATTGGGCAATAATTCTAATGGTACAACGTTACCACCCGATACGGCATCTATTCCAAGTAGTTTCCGTTATGTTAAAAACAATGGACAATTGATAGCAACCAATGATAGTTTGAGGCCAGATATTAAGTATTATATGAATGATGCATACCCGAAAGCGTATTTAGGAAATGACACGCTGCATTATGTATTCGCGCATATTGATACCGTATCAGCAACTACAGATACAATGGTGCGTGTGGATGTTACTTACTTAAATTCTAATAGCACCTTCCCTGTGGCACAGCATGTAGATAGCACGTACACAAATTATTTTTTTGCGCATTGCCCTGATGGAGTTGTAAATGTACCACAATACCAACGCCTGACGTATGGTAAGCTTTACCAAAATATAGATTTAGTGTACGCACAAAACGCAGCGGGTATAAAATATGCTTTTGATATGCGTGCAGGGGCTAAAGCTGATGTAATACGGGCAAGGTATTCGGGGACTGATTCTGTAAAGGTGCTCGGCAGCGGGGAATTATCTATATATACCATATTGGGAAATTTGACTTTTAATGCTCCTCATGCTTTCCAGGTGGATAGTAGCGGCAATACGGTTTCCGTTTCCTGCGACTGGTATGTTGACAATGACACTGAGGTAATTTTTACTTTCCCTATCGGATATAACCAGCATTTGCCATTAGCGATAATCGTAGAGCAAAATGCGAATGGCAACAATAGTGCAGCATCCATTGAGAACCTGGAATGGAGCACTTTTTATGGAGGTTCGCAGGGGGAAGAGCTAATTGACATTACAACTGATGCTGTTGGGAATTCATATACTACAGGAGCGACCCACAGTACTAACTTTCCTATAACACCCGGAGTATTTCAGGAGGCTCTCAGTTCACAGGAAGATGTTATTGTTATAAAATTTGACGCGACTACACTTCACAATACATGGGCAACCTATTATGGCGGTACGGGTAAAGACAATGCCAGAGGTATATCAGTTGATGCAAACCAGGAAGTATATGTTGCAGGATATACCTTTTCGTCTGATTTTCCTGTTTATAACCCTATACAATCCTATGGCTTTGGCGGAGATGGTTTTGTGTTCAAACTTAATTCCACAGGGACCGCAAGAGGATTTGCTACTACCTATGGAGGATCAGGACAAGATGAATTTCATGATGTTGTAGTGGATGGTTCAGGACACGTTTTTGCTGTTGGCAAAACCTTCGGCACCGTGCCGTTAACAGCTCAAACAGGCACCACTTCTTATTCCAGCGGGCAGGGTGTGATCCTAAAGTTAAGTAGCAGCACAGGCGCAACTCAATGGGCGACACAATTTGGTGGTACATTTAGATGTGATGTAAATGGAGTTGAAGTAGATCAATCGGACAATATCTTTCTTACCGGAACAACAAGGGCGGCAGGTTTTGTACAAACCAATCCCAATTTTACACATGCTTTTGGCGGAACGGGTAGTGATGTGGATGCCTTTATTACAAAATTGGATGCCACACATAATAATATTGTATGGTCTTCGTTTTATGGTGGCAATGGGGTGGATGTGGCTAAGAAAGTTGCTGTTAATAGCAATGGGGATGTTGCATTTGTTGGAGGTACAGTAAGCACTTCGGGTTTTCCGGTCTTAAATTATCCAACAGGTGGTAACAGTTATGGTGGGGATGCAGGTCTTAATTCCGGTGATGAATTTGGTGATGGGTTTATTGCTGTGTTTTCCAATGATGGCCACCATTTGTTCGGAACGTATTATGGAGGCAGCAGCAATGAAGAATGTTTTGGAGTATGCTACGATGCCGGCAACCGCTTGTATGTTACCGGGTATACAGCTACAAGTACCAATACATTTTTAATACCAAGCCCAAATGCTACCGGTGCTTACGCTGTAAGTTCAATTACTGGATTAACGGATGCGTTTATTTCCTGCTTTAATACCAGCTATAACCAGATCTGGGGCACTTATTTCGGGGGCAATGAAGGCACTACCTCCGGTGCAGGTGATACAGGCTATGGAATTGCGGCTTATCAGAACAGTAAATTGTATACAGTAGGTGTAACTACGAGTATAGGTCAACCTGACCCATATCACTTTCCGTTGGTCAATTTTATACAAGATGTAACTTATTATCAAGAGGAATTAAACGGCAATAATTTGGGATTTGGTGCTTCTGATGGTTATGTTTCACGATTTGATTTGGCAGCTGTTATTTCCACAGGCGTGGAAAATGAACAGGGACATAATAATTCAAATATTGTTGTTTTCCCTAATCCGGGACAGGGACAATTTAACCTGGAAATTAATAAAATTGAGAATAAAAAGAAAATTTTCATCACGGTTTATGATATTTTAGGGAAAGCGGTTTATTCGGAGAAAATTTCTAATCCTGTGGTGAGTGTTAAAAAAGTAATTGATTTATCGCATTTTAGTTCTGGAATGTATATTTTAAAAGTTCAGATGGACGATGAAGTGTTCAGTAAAAAAATGATAAAAAATTAATAAATGAAAATAAGCAGATTAATTATTTGTCTTATCCTGTTTGTTGTTCTTTCTGCGCCCGTGAGGGCGCAGAACTGGACAATAATTGATTCTTCTGTAACGCATACTACGGCTGCACTACGTAGTGCCTTTTTTACTAATTCAACAACAGGTTATATAGTTGGTGGTAATGATAGTGGAGTAATATTAAAAACAAGTGATGCCGGTAATAGCTGGAACTTAACTGTTGTAAATAAATATTTAGAGTGTGTCTACTTTCCTTCTGATAGCGTGGGGTATGCTGTAGGCAGTGCCCACACAATAATGAAAACAACAGATGCTGGTGCTACATGGGTATACCAATTCGCCCCTTCATTATCTTCTTTATATACAGCAATGTCCGTTTGTTTTATTAACAATGATACGGGTTTTATAGGATTAAAAAACGGGCCAGGATATGCTTTTCTAAAAACATACAACGGAGGGGCAACCTGGATAAATGATATAAGCGATACAGTACATGCAAATGTGTTTTTTAAAATAAATGATAGTACTGTTTGTGGTGTTTTCGGGGAATTCTCGAAAACAACAAATAAAGGAGTAAATTGGATAAACTATTCTATTCCGCCTAATACAAATCTTGGTAGCTCTTTATTTTTTACAAATGAAACAGAAGGTTTTGCGACCCTTAGTAAACATAGTGGTGATCCTTGTTTTAATTACAGCAGTTTAATTAAAACCACAGATGGGGGTCAAACATGGACTGAAACAAATTACGATTGCGATTATGTAGATGGATTATATTTTCCGAGTGCACAAATAGGTTATATGGTTGGCGGCTATATTGGTTCACCAAGAGCGCAAAAGATATGGAAAACAATTGATGGCGGCAATGTTTGGGAATACACAACATTTCAATTGGATTCCTTTTTAACTGCAAATAATGTTTACGGAAGTTCTATTTTTTGTACAGATGTAAATACCTGCTATATTTTAACCAATTATGGTATCATTGTTAAAACAACAAATGGCGGTGGAACAGACTGGACTGTTTCCGTGAAAGAAGAGAAAAAGGCAGTTCCCCAATTTGTACTTTATCCAAATCCTGCACAATTGTATATTACAATTGAATATGAGTTGCTTGAAACAAAAGACATTGAGATTGAAATAAAAAACATGTTAGGGCAAACTGTTAAAACGGTTAAAAGTAAAAATCTCATTCAGGGACAGAATAAAATAGAGGTTGATGTAAGCGAACTTGCCACTGGAATTTATTGCATTAGCTTGCGAGGGGACAAACAAAATAGTAGTGTCAGGTTTATTAAGCAATAGTTATTTATGAATGAAAATACCACGATTAATTATTTGCCTTATCCTGCCCATTGTTCTTTCTGCGCCCGTAAGGGCGCAGAACTGGACAATAATAGATACTTCCATAACGCATACCACTGCTGCATTACGTAGTGCCTTTTTTACCAACTCGACAACCGGTTATGTAGTGGGTGGCAATGATAGTGGAGTAATATTAAAAACAAGTGATGCCGGTAATTCCTGGCAGTTAACTGCTGTAAATAAATATTTAGAGTGTGTTTATTTTCCTTCTGATAGCGTGGGATATGCTGTAGGCAGTGCCCATACAATAATGAAAACTACGGATGCTGGTACTACATGGGTATACCAATTCGTCCCATCATTATCTACATTATATACTGCAATGTCTGTTTGTTTTATTAATAATGATACGGGGTTTGTGGGTTTAAAAAATGGGCCAGGATACGCCTTTTTAAAAACGTATAATGGAGGCACGACTTGGATAAATGACGTAAGCGATACCGTTCATTCAACTGCGTTATTTAAAATAAATGATAGCACTATTTGTGGGATTTCCGGTGCATTATCAAAAACAACAAATAAAGGGGCAAATTGGATAAGCTATGCTATTCCGACAGGTTCTTGGGCTACTTCACTTTGGTTTTTGAATGTTTATGTAGGGTTTGCTACTCTTGACCATGGCAATGGAACGCCTTGTTTTAACTATAGTAGCTTAATTAAAACTACAGATGGTGGTCAAACATGGGCTGAAACAAATTATGATTGTGACTTTATTTATTCACTTAATTTTCCAAGCGATAGTATAGGGTTTATGTTGGGTAGTTTTACTCCTGGTGGCCCGAGAAAATTGTGGAAAACAGTAAATGGAGGAGATACATGGCTATTGTCCAATTATCCAGTGGGAGAATACAATTCTACCTCCTTATATGGATTAAATATGTTGTGTACCGATACAAATACATGTTTTATAATAACGAATATGGGTATTATTATAAAAACAACAAACGGTGGTGGAACAAACTGGACTGTTTCGGTAAAAGAAGAAAAAAAGGCAGCCCAAAATTTTTTAATTTATCCCAACCCATCAGGCGATTATATAAATATTTCAGTGAATTTATTAAAACAGTCAGCCATAAGTATTACCATAGTTGATATTTTAGGACAGCAGGTACTATCAGAAAGCACTAAAAATGTTGTCGGGTACTTTACCAAGCAATTACCGGTAAATAGCTTGTCGTCTGGTATGTACATTGTAAACGTGGGTATTGATGGTAAAATGAGTTCAAAAAAAATAATTAAACAATAAAAAATGATGGTTGTTAAAAAAGATTCTTTTTCTTTTTTACTGCTAATCTGTGCCCTTGCATTATTCAACAATGCAAGGGCACAGCATTGGCAAGCTTTAGGTACTGGGTTTAATTTTCAAACACGGGTAATGTATGCGGACACTTTGGATAACTATTTATATGTGGCAGGGCGTTTTTACAAAACAGACAATAAAGCAATAAAAGGGATAGCCCGTTGGAATGGATTCCAGTGGGATTCATTAGCCAGCGGTATTGATGGATTGGCAAACGCTCCAAACTATCCTCCTCAAAACACTTTAGCAATTACAAGGTTTCAAAACAAACTTTATGTGGGAGGTGCTTTTGCCTCATTGGGAAATATACCTGCAAGATCAATAGGAACATGGGATGGGAATATTTGGGATACCCTTTCAATACAACCTTTTGTAACAAATATTTCAAATGCTGTTGGTGCATTTGCAGTAATTGATAATGAATTATATGTTGGTGGGGTGTTTGAAACCGTTGCCGGTATGCCATCTAAAAGTCTTTTTAAATGGGATGGTACTACAATTACACCGATGGGGTTACCCTCCATTTTGGACGGGGCTGCTTATGTAAATGCAATATGTAAATACGATGGAGAAATATATATTGGGGGTAATTTTTCAAGCCCATTGTACCCTAATGATACAATACAAGACATTATAAGATACAGTAACGGACATTGGAAAAGCGTTGCAGGGGGGCTGAAAGGTTCACTATCTGAAATTGCATCAATGGTTGTATACAATGGTGAACTATATATTGCTGGAAGTTTTTCTTTATCCGAGGGAAACATTGGAAATTATATACAAAAATGGAATGGAACAGAGTGGAGCGATGTAGGGGGCGGAGTTATGGGATCAAACGGTACCAATGGCCAAATAACAAAACTTTTTATTTATGATAATAAAATTTATGCGGTAGGTGTGTTTTCTTATGCTGGAGGTATTTCCGCGGAACATATAGCAACATGGGATGGAACGAACTGGTGTGCCTTGGGTGGCAATTTCGATAATGTAGTTGGGGAAGGGTGCTTTTATAAAGATACATTATATGTAGGTGGTGGTTTTTGGACAGTCGATGGTGACAGTGTCAATTATATAGCCAAATGGACAGGAGGGGATTATGTAGATACATGTGGAAATGCCACAGGAATAAGTGAAATGAAAAAAAACATAAGCAGTCTTACTGTTTATCCTAACCCTGCTAATAACCAAATTACAATTGACTATACAGGTATTTTAAAAGACGTTATAATAGAAATAAAAAGCACATTGGGCGAAACATTATATTCGGAAAAATTAGAAATGCAAGCCTCTAAAACCATTGATATTTCAGCTTATTCAAATGGTGTGTATTTTATACAAATACAAAAGAGCAATCAGATTTTAAATAAAAAATTTGTGAAGCAATAACAGATGGTTCAAAAAGCAGATAATAATATATACAAATTACTTCTTTGCACATTGCCCTGATGGGAGTGGTAAATGCAGTCTGAATACCAATATATTGAAACGTATTTCCCTACAAAAATAATTGTAACTGTAGGAATCTGGCCTTAAAAAAAATGAAATAAACACTTCCCCCAACAATATAAGATTGTGAAAACAAACAAGTTAATTTTTTTTTATTTTCCCCATTAAAATTCCAAAACGGAAAATAGTATTGTTGTCTGCATAAATATTTTAATATATTTGTTTCGATTCAAAAATTAAAAACCATCATCCCATGAAAAAAATTTTTACTCTGATTTCGCT
>JAHEXZ010000165.1 GCA_023251835.1 Bacteroidota bacterium
TAAAAGATTGGCAAAAAAATACAACCTGCAAGTTATTGAAAAACAACAAGCTGCATAGTGTGTCATTAGCAGCTTGTCGAAATATGTGCGTGGATTGAGGAAGTTATTTTGAAAACTTTATTAACGGAGAAGGTTAATATAAATTAATACAAATCACCAGGCAGTCCTTAACCATAAATTTATAAGGATTAAAAGGTATAACAATTATAAAATAGTATGATAAAGTTTCTGGTTTACGTTGCTATTGTTTTAACAATTTTTGCAATTGGTTATTTAGTGAAGGTTTTTGAGCTTGCTTCAAATTTAAAGGGTACTAAACCGGATATTATTACAGACAAGGATAACCGCCTGATGTCGAGACTTATGTTGATATTCCTGATAGTTTTCTTTTTGTTCGTTATTTGGAATTTGAAAAGTTTTGTTCCGTTGACTTTGCCGGAAGCCGCCTCAGAACATGGTCTTGGCCTTGATTGGTTGTTCAACTTCAATATGGCTATACTGTTTTTTGTATTTACAATTACTCATATTTTGTTATTTTATTTTGCATTTAAGTATTATGGCCGCTCCGGCAGCAGAGCTATTTATTTTCCTCATAGTAACAAACTGGAAATGATATGGACGGTGATTCCTGCTATTGTTCTTGCTGTTATCATTATTTTCGGATTAAAAACATGGAATAAAATTACAGAACCAGCTTCTAAGGATGCTATTGTTATACAGCTATATGCCAAACAGTTTGACTGGACAGTCCGTTATGCAGGTAAAGACAATCAACTTGGGGCTTCTAACTATAAATTGATTACAGGTGAAAATGCTTTGGGTATGGACCCTGATGATAGCAAAGGTGCTGATGATATTGTTGTAAGGAATGAATTTCATATTCCGATAGGTAAAGAAATTGAATTTAAGCTAAATGCACGTGAAGTTATTCATAGTGCCTATATGCCTCATTTCAGGGCTCAGATGAACTGTGTGCCCGGCATGACCACCATGATGCATTTTACGCCAACAATTACTACTGATGAAATGCGTAAAAAGCCTTATGTTATACAGTTGATGAAAGGAATCAATGAAAAACGTGCGGAACGCGGGGAAAAACCGGAAGAGTTTAACTATGTATTATTGTGTAATAAAATATGTGGTAACAGCCATTATAATATGCAAATGACAATTATAGTTGAATCAGAGGAAGATTATAACAAATGGCTGAGCAGTAAAAAGGCATATTTTAGTAAATAGTACACCTCTCCCCTTAATCCCCTCTCATCCAAAGGAGAGGGGCAATGGTTGAAAGGGAATGGAAAGTAAAAAAGAGAATGAAAATTAACAATACAGAAAGCATTAACAATAACGGCAAATAATTGTTTTACAAACAGCCCTCTCCTTCGGAGAGGTATAAAGGGAGAGGTATATGAACAATCACGATTTACACATGCAGGCGCATCAACAGGGTCATGAAGAACATCATCATGAAGAATCATTTGTGACCAAATACATTTTTAGTATGGATCACAAGACCATTTCACGCCAGTTTTTAATAACTGCTGTGATTATGGCATTTATTGGTATGACGATGTCCATATTGTTTCGTTTGCAGTTAGCCTGGCCGGGAGAACGCTTCTGGATATTGAATTTTTTATTGGGTGATAAATGGGCACCAAACGGTGTATTAGATCCGGGAATGTATATGCAGCTTGTTACTATTCATGGTACTATCATGGTGTTTATGGTATTGACTGGCGGGTTGAGTGGTACTTTCAGTAACCTGCTTATCCCATACCAGATTGGTGCGCGTGATATGGCTTCAGGATTCCTGAATATGTTATCCTACTGGTTTTTCTTTTTGTCAAGCGTTTTTATGCTAATGGGTTTTATGGTAGAAAGTGGTGCGGCTTCCGGTGGCTGGACGGTCTATCCTCCATTAAGTGCATTGCCGCAGGCAATGGAAGGTTCAAGGCTGGGAATGACATTGTGGTTAGTATCTATGTCATTGTTTATTGTTTCTTCACTATTGGGTGGTTTGAATTACATTACAACCGTTATTAATTTACGTACCAAAGGGATGTCAATGACCCGACTACCGCTTACTATATGGGCATTCTTTGTAACTGCTATACTTGGCGTACTTTCATTCCCGGTATTATTTTCTGCTGCATTGCTGCTGATATTCGATAGAAGTTTTGGTACTTCCTTCTATTTGTCAGATATTTATATTGGCGGACAAGCCCTGGAACAAACCGGTGGAAGCCCAATCTTATATGAACATCTATTCTGGTTCTTAGGCCATCCTGAGGTATACATCATTATTTTACCAGCTTTGGGTTTAACTTCTGAAATTATTTCTGTAAATGCACGTAAGCCTATTTTCGGATACCGTGCTATGATTGGTTCTATCTTAGCTATTGGTTTTCTTTCTTTCATTGTATGGGGACACCACATGTTCGTTACAGGAATGAATCCATTCCTCGGTTCAGTGTTTGTGTTTACTACATTGTTAATCGCTATTCCTTCAGCAGTAAAAGCATTTAACTATATTACCACATTGTGGAAAGGTAATATACGTTACACTCCCGCTATGTTATTTGCAATAGGTTTGGTATCTACATTTATTTCAGGGGGTTTAACGGGTATTATACTTGCTGACTCGGCCTTAGATATACAGGTGCATGACACCTTGTTTGTTGTAGCCCATTTTCATATTGTAATGGGGCTTTCTGCCATATTGGGCATGCTGGCCGGTGTTTATCACTGGTTTCCTAAGTTGTTCTTACGTCACATGAACAAAAAACTGGGATATATCCACTTTTGGACAACATTTATATCTGCGTATGGTGTATTCTTTCCAATGCACTTTTTAGGGCTTGCGGGATTGCCAAGAAGGTATTATACAAATAGTGCATTCCCAATGTTCGACAATCTGATAGATATTAATGTTCTTATGACCGGCTTCTCTATTTTGGGCGGGTTAGCGCAATTAATTTTCTTATTTAACTTCTTTTATTCAATGTTCCGCGGGCCTAAATCAGAACAAAATCCATGGGGAGCTAATACGTTGGAGTGGACAACTCCAATGGCAAACACCCATGGCAACTGGCCTGGCACATTGCCTGTAGTACATCGCTGGCCTTATGACTATAGTAAGCCAGGCAAAGAGCAGGATTTTGTTCCGCAAACTGTTCCGCTGGCCGAAGGTGAAGTTGATGGTGGCGGGCATTAAAAAGGATTATCATAAAAAATTGAAAAAATCATGTATAAAATCATTTAATCCCTAACTCCGCTCAAGTTAGGTAGTCTATATTAATTTTTTTAAAGAGTTTTTGTGTTTTTTGTGTTATTTCTGAAAGGTTCCAAACACCCTGTATTTTCAATTGATAGATAGA
>JAHEXZ010000019.1 GCA_023251835.1 Bacteroidota bacterium
GGCTTTTGGCCAAATTTACGTTTTAAATAATTCAAATCGTTTAGACCTTAAAATCTGCTGTGACTATTATCTATCAATACTTTCAAAGAACTGGAATTTTAATGTTTAGGACGCTAGTGAGAACATTCTATTATATAAACATACATTGTTTTCATTTAGATTTAATTTCTAAAGGCTTACCCACAGTCTTCGACAAGCTCAGACTGACCATCGCACTGTTGATTAATTTACAATTTTGATACCCACTATAAATCATATAGAATCATTTTTATCAATGAAAAATCATAATGAATCTGCATAGAATTTTAAATTTGTTTTTGAATTATGCAAGAGCTTTATTGATTAGTTAAGGACTTATCTTCAATAACAGCGATTGTTTTTATTCCTTTAAATCAAACAGGGCTAATTTAATTGTATTTTTGACAATAATTACAAATTATCTATTTATGTTTTCAAAAGGACAAATTGTTTTTGCAGCAGTTTTTTTTATTGCTTTTGTAATAGCAATGGTATGGGCTTATGGGAAGGATAAGAAAAAAAACATGCTATTTTATAAAGGTAGTTATAAAGTGATTGTATTTGTTCTGCTTGTTTTTTTTCTTCTTTTCGGAATCGTAAAACTAAAACATTTTGTTGCTCCATAGAGACACTATAAATCCCACACTCTTCTGAGAAAAAATGTGGATAGAAAAACTGCTATAAATTATTATAGATTTCGGATCGGATTATTTCTCTTAGGTATTTGCATACCAATCAAAACAGCAACACAACCTTTTTTTGATTTCTCTGATGGGGTTAGTTCAATAACTAATTCCTGGGATGAGTTTGAATAAAAATTCCAGAAATCAGACAGATTATCTGTAGTGTTGTTATACACTTCTTTTTTAGTTTCATCAAGCACTCTAAAGTTAATTTTGCCCAGAGAATTATCTCCGCTTATTTGTAATTTATAATACAATCCTTTATAAAAGCTCAGATGAATTTCAGCGGGCTTACCACCTTTAATTGTAACACTGTTGATTTGGCCATTATGTGTGTATGGAGGCAATTTTTGTATTCCATCCTTCACAATCGACTTGCATTGTGCAAGAGCAGCAGTGTGAAGTGTAAAAGATAAAACAGATACAATAGCTAATTGAATAAATATTTTCATAATCAGGGAAATTTTATGTGGTTAGTTTATTTCTTAATGCAATTACTTTTTCAGAAATTGATTTTAGTTGTTCATTGGTTAACTCATAAGAGGTGTTATTTCCAATACTTATAACATTGTCTTCTGTAGAGGCCACAGCCATCTCCTGAACAGGTTTTAAGTTTTCGTATATTGAGGAAATATCCTTTATTTCTGAGAGCAATCCTGCAATTTCGGGGTCGGAAGTGCTAAACTGTTCAAGTGCTTTCACCAGGTTTTTCACAACATTTTTTTGTTCGGCAACAAGGCCTATAATTTCCTTTTTCTTGGTTTTATTTGCCAAATTTGTAATAAAGTACATGCCTTCAATCCAGCCTCCTGCAGTTATCAGAGCGGTAGTATTGTCCCTTTGATTTTCCTTCAAATATAGATTGGCATTAATAGTAGCCTCAGACACAATCTGCACTATGGAATCAAGGTTATTGGAATTTACTTTCAGGCGCTGGGCTACTTTCTGTACATAGTTGCCATCAATATCAAGGGCACTGGTGAGTTCATTCACATTTTTCAGGTAAATATTAATATCCTGATTTTGTTTGTATAACAAACAAAAAGAAAGATCTGCGGAATATGTTCCCAGGTTAACAGATTTTGAATAACTTGTTGTATATTTTGCAATATTATTTACCGGGTTAAGAAGAGTTTTTTCAAAAGTTGCTCCGGACATCTTTAGCACTGTGAATGTTTCCATTGGTGAAGGGATGTTATACACTACTGAACTCTGTTCTGCTTCAATGGTATCAGTGCTGGCTGCAGTTTTTGTTGAGTCTGCGGACATTTCTCCGGGAGTTTTTTCGGAATTTCCGCAACTCGCCATTATAATCACCGTTGATAATAAAGAAACGGTTTTAATTGCTTTTTTCATCTGTTAGATTCTGTTTTTAAAAATCGGTATATTATAGGTTGTTTGACAAAATTAATAATAATATTGGAACAGTGAAAATCTTTTGCAGGCATTTTCGTTTAGAGAATTAGCTATCTTTATATTATGCGTTTACATGTAATTACAACGATTTGTTGCTTCTTTTTTTTTCTATTCATTTCACCTTTAATTACTTTTTCACAAAAGATTGCCACTACTATTCCTTCAACTTATTATTTAGAAATATACTCTTTCAATAATCCACTATTGCTTAGTAAAATTTCTTATAAGAAAACATTTCCCAATACTGCAGACCGAGATAAAGAGCTTAATAAAGTTTTATTCAACTGTTATGACAATGCATATCTCACTGCCACATACGACAGCTTGGTTAAAGATTCTTCATTATTAAAAGTGTATTTAAATTCAGGTTTACAATACCAATGGGCTTACCTAAAAAACGGCAATATTGATGAAGGAGTACTAAGCGAAACAGGGTTTAGAGAAAAACTATATACTGATAAACCGCTCTATTACAAGAATGTGAAAGGATTACAAGAGAAACTAATCACCTATTATGAAAACAATGGCTACCCTTTTGCATCGGTAAAATTAGACAGTATTATCATCTCCCAAAACAGTATAGCAGCTCAATTATGGCTTACTAAAAATACAGAAGAAAAGATTGACAGCGTAGTAATAAAAGGAAATGCAAAAATAACTCCAGTGTATGTATACAATTATTTAGGCATTAAACCAGGAAGTTTATATAATGAAGCACAATTACAAAAAGTAAATACCCGGATTGCGGAACTGCCTTTTATACGCTCCTCAAGGCCGGCAACTGTTGTTTTTACAGATAAATATAATAAATTAGTATTGTACCTCGAAAAGAAACAGGCAAGCCAGTTTGATGGCATTATCGGTATTTTACCAGATAACAAAACAGGGAAATTACTATTTACAGGCGATGTGAGGTTAAAACTCCAAAATGGTCTTGGCAAAGGGGAATTAATTGATCTGAACTGGCGTAAGCTTCAAACACAAACACAGGATTTGAAATTACGACTTGTTTATCCGTTTGTGCTTCATTCTCCATTTGGTATCGATTATAATTTTAAGCTCTACAAGAGAGATACCAGTTTCATAGACGTTAATCAAAATATAGGATTACAATATATTCTTACAGGTGGTAATTATTTTAAATTATTCTACTCAAATAAAAACTCAACCTTACTTTCTACAAAAGGTTTGGAATATGTAACTACGTTACCGGTGAATGCAGATGTGCAAAACAATATGTATGGAATAGGATTAAAATACGAAAAGTTTGATTACCGGCTGAACCCACGAAAAGGTTTTTCATTGCAGGGAAATGCAAGCATAGGAACAAAAACTATTAAAAAAAATTCCAGGCTGAATCCTATAGTATATGAAAACTTAAAATTGAATACTACACAATATACGGCAGATTTGGAGTGCAACTTATTTATCCCGATAATGGATAAGAGCGCTGTTAAAATAGGCACACAGTCGGCATTCTTGTATAATGAAACCATTTTTCAGAATGAATTATTCCGGATAGGAGGATTGAAATCACTACGAGGGTTTAACGAAGAATCGATTTATGCTTCCAGCTTTTCTATCGTTACACTTGAATACCGCTACTTACTTGAGCAAAACTCTTATTTGTATATTTTTGGTGATGGATCCTATTATGAAAACAACAATGTAAGAACCTTTATACATGATACTCCCCTTGGTTTTGGTGCTGGTGTTAGTTTTGAAACGAAGGCAGGCATTTTCTCCATCAATTATGCTTTAGGTAAACAATTTGATAACCCTATAGAGTTAAAAAGCGGTAAAATTCATTTTGGTATTGTGAATTATTTTTAACCTCACCCCACCTCTCCCCTTGCCTCTCCCCAAAGGAGAAGGCAGAACTACTGAAAGAAAAAATTTACCATAAACCCTGCAAAGGCAAAAGCATTTTAGCCACTCGGAAAAATTGCTTAAATTAGCCCTTCATAATTAATAAATTATAAATGGAATTTTTGTTTATTGTTGCAGGTTGTGTTTTGGGTTTTATTATTGGGTTTCTGTATTTTAAGCTAAAACAGAACGCAAAAGTGGATACCTCTGCCTTAGATAACAAAATTATTGAGCTGGATAAAGAAAAACTGGTACTGCATACTAACCTGACAAATGCCGAAAAAGAAAACAAACGGATTGCTGAAGAGTTAAAAAGTATAAAAGAACAAGTGACCGGAGAGTTAAATTTTGAACGTGAAAAATATTTAAAAGAACTCAATATAGAAAAAGAAAAATTAAGTAAAGCCGACAGCCGCCTTGCAAAGGCAGAACAAGTGTTTCAATCGCAGGAAGAAAAATTGACAACATTAAAAACCGAGCTGGAAAATGTGCATAAAAAATACACCTTAGAATTTGAAAATATTGCAAATAAAATACTGGATGAAAAATCAAAAAAATTTACTGACCAAAATAAAGTCAACCTTGAACTTATATTAAATCCTCTCAAAGAAAAAATTAAGGATTTTGAAAACAAAGTAGAAAAAGCCTATAAAACGGAATCAGACGAACGCATTACACTTAAAGCAGAAATAAAAAACCTGATTGACCTCAATAAACAGGTGAGCGAGGAGGCCAATAACCTTGCCAAAGCGTTAAAAGGAGAAAATAAACTGCAAGGGAATTGGGGAGAGCTTATTCTTGAAAAAGTGCTGGAACGTTCCGGGTTGTTAAAAGACCAGGAATACATAATGCAATACAGCACCAACAATGAGGAAGGCAAGCGTATTCAACCGGATGCAGTTATTATGCTGCCTGATAATAAACACATCATTGTAGATTCAAAAGTTTCCTTAATTGGTTATGAAGCATACGTAAATGCAAGCACTACAGAAGATAAAGAACGGTTTATAAAAGAACATATTACCTCTGTTCGCAATCACATTAAATCATTAAGCGAAAAAAGTTATCAAAGTTCCTCTTCATTTAATACCCCCGACTTTGTGCTGCTGTTTATACCTATTGAATCCTCTTTCAGCATTGCCATACAAGCCGATCAGGAAATATTCAATTATGCATGGGATAAAAAAATAGTAGTTGTAAGTCCTTCTACCCTACTGGCTACATTACGCACCATTGCTTCTATCTGGAAACAGGAACGCCAGACAAGAAATGCTATTGAAATAGCTAAACAAAGTGGAGCTCTTTACGACAAATTTGTAGGATTTATTGACGACATGGATAAAATAGGTAAAAGCATTGATGCATCTAAAAATGCTTATGATAACGCTATTAATAAGCTGCATAAAGGTTCGGGAAATCTGGTAAAACGTGCTCAGGAGATTGAAAAACTGGGAGCTAAAACAACCAAACAAATACCTGTAAAATTCACAGAAAATGATGAATCACTCCAATATATTCTTTCCTCGGATAAAAAAGGAGAATCAAAGCCGACAACAGGAGACACAGCACAAGAATGAAAAAAATCAGCATATATCTGTTTATTACAACATTAGCAATTGCTTGCGGCACCTCCCGTAAAACAAACACCATTACACAAACAAGTACTTATAAACGCGATGCAACTACAATACGTCCGCAGTTTGTAATATTTCATGTTAGTGATTCTATATCGGAGCTGCATTTTAAAATCGATAGTAAAGAGATACTATACACAAGACCAGATGGAATTGATTTTTATTCAAATGTATTAATCTCTTATCGCTTATTACCTTCATTTGACTCAAAAGAGATTATTGACAGTGCTTCTGTTCGTCTGGTGGATAAGAATAATGACAATGCGGATAAATCATTGATTGGAAAAATCAATGTTAAGGCACTATCCGGCCGCACTTATGTTTTAAGAATTACAGTTACTGATCTCAATCGAAATGTTGAAACAATTGCAGTAACCTCTGTTGATAAAGAAGATGACTTGAACAGGCAGAACTTTATTGTAAAACTAAAATCGTCAGAAACTCCTTTATTCCGGAACTATACAAAATCTAATGAGGAACTAATCATCAATTATAAAGCAAAAATTGGAGTTAATATATACGTACGGTATTACGACCGTGATTTTCCTTTGGCTGCCCCCCCCTTTTCAGTGAGTGAATCAAGACCATTTCAATATAAACAGGATAGTTTGTTTATACTCCAGTTATCAGACCAGGGTAGTATCAACTTTACTGCCACTAAAAAAGGATTTTATCATTTTCAATTAGATACAACCAAACGTGAGGGATTAACACTATTTTATTTTTCTGATCTATTTCCGGAGGTCAAAAAGGCAGCTGATATGGTATCTCCGTTGAGATTTATCACATCAAAACAAGAATATGATGAATTGTATTACAGCACAAACAAAAAAGCAGCCATTGAAAATTTCTGGTTAAATAGTACCGGCAATCAGGATAGAGCAAAAGAAGTAATCCGCAAATACTATAACCGTGTACAGGATGCTAACTATTATTTTACTTCCTACCTGGAAGGGTGGAAAACAGATAGAGGAATGATTTACCTTATCTTCGGCTCGCCTAATGTTATTTACAGAACCTTAAATTCTGAAACCTGGATTTATGGTGAAGAAAACAATATTAATTCCCTTTCTTATTCATTTTCAAAAGTAAATAATCCTTTTACCAATAATGATTATTCCATAGAAAGATCGGTAGTTTACAAACAATCCTGGTATACAGCCGTTGATATATGGAGAGAAGGAAGAACTTATTTGCAGGATTAATGAAGCACTTAAAGAATTTAAAGTCAAAAATTTTCAAGTCAAAAATCAAAAGAAATTTTTAACGTTGACTTTCAACTTTAACTTTTGACTTTTAACTTCCAACTTAACACAATGCAAACCAAACAACAAAAAAGAGAAGAAGAATGCCTTATATTCGGCATCAGACCTGTTATTGAGGCTGTAAAAGCAGGAAAAGAGATTGACAGGTTGTATATTCAGAGCGGATTAAAAAGCGACTTATTCAATGAGTTGATGGCTGTCTTAAAACAGCATCATGTAGCTTTCCAATATGTTCCAGTTGAAAAACTAAACCGGCTTACCACTAAGAACCATCAGGGAGTAGCTGGATATATATCTGCCATTTCTTATCATAAAATACAGGATTTAATCCCAACACTATTTGAAGAAGGGAAAGTGCCGATGATTTTGATTTTAGATCGCATAACAGATGTACGTAACTTCGGTGCTATAGCACGTACTGCAGAGTGTTCCGGAGTTCACGCAATTATAATCCCTGCACACGGAGCGGCTCAGATTAATGCTGATGCAATAAAAACTTCAGCGGGTGCATTGCATAAAATACCTGTTTGCCGCGAAGAAAATCTTAAAGCTGTCATTAATTTTTTAAAAGAATCTGGCTTACAAATTATTGCTTGTACCGAAAAGACAACTGATTACTATTTTCAAATAGATTTCACTGTTCCTTCTGCTATTATCATGGGGTCAGAAGAAAATGGAATTTCAAATGAATACTTACAAAAATCAGACGTAAAAGCAAAAATTCCTCTGATGGGCGAAATAGCATCTTTAAATGTGTCAGTTGCTGCTGGTATTATTTTATATGAAGCTGTTAGCCAACGATTGGTGAGTTGATTTTTTTGAGAGTAAAAACAAAATGTATATCCTCATAAAAAAATATTTTCCTTTTATTGGCATTTTTTTAATTATTCTAATCTCCCGCATTCCTTTTCTTTCTGCCGGCTATGGTATTGAAGAAGACTCTTGGGGAATAGCTCTTGCCGCATTCCATACCAAACTTACAGGAATATATGAGCCATCACGCCTGCCCGGGCACCCGGTTCAGGAATTAATATATTCTATACTTTGGGGAACAGGGCCAATAGTGTTCAACGGATTATGTGCATTATTCAGTAGTATAGGTGCAGTTTTTTTTGCACTTATACTGAAACACTTGGACTTTAAACATTTCTTTATTGCTGCTTTGACTCTTGCTTTTGTTCCTGTGTATTATATCAGCAGTACATATACCATTGATTTTATCTGGACTCAGACCTTTGTATTCATCAGCTGGTATTATTTACTGAAGCATAAGTATATAGTTTGTGGATTATTTCTTGGTCTTGCTATTGGCTGCCGTATCACCAGCGGAGCCATGTTATTGCCTTTTATTCTTATTGCATGGCAAAACAATCGGACAACAGAAAATATCATTACTTTATTAAAAATTTCTATTCCAATGGTAATAATTACAATCATTGCCTTTTTCCCTGTCATTCACCAATTCGGCATTTCATTCTTTATGTATTACGATCAGTTTCCTTATCCCCCATTTTCAAAAGTTTTATACAAAATGATTTTAGGTGTTTTTGGTTTTATTGGTACCGTAGCCATTACAATTGTCATTTTGATAATTGTATTCAAAAAAGGAAAACAGAATTTTGGTCAAACATTCGAAAAAAAATTAGATACGAAAATAATTATTGCAAGCGTTATAACCATTATTTTATATAGCATTTCCTACTTCCGTCTGCCTCAAAAATCAGGTTATATGATACCCGTTATACCGTTCGTTATTTTGCTTTTAGGCTATTATTTGAATAGCAACCATTTCAAATGGTTATGTATTGCCTTTATACTATCTCCTTTTATGTTTAGCATTAATCTTACTGACAAATTAAGAGGTGCAACCTGTTCAAAATATGCGATTTTATTTGATGTTTCCGGCCAGGAACTATTTTTTGACCCTTTTTCCGGCCCCATATTCTCTGATTATTCAAAACGTAAGCAAAAAATCGAATACACCAAAAACATAATAGAAAAAGCAGATACCATACAACAAAATACGGTAATTATAGCAGGATGGTGGTATAACGAAATAATGGTAGAAACAATACAAAAAAGTAAAAATAATTTTGTTATTTTTGAATCCTATATTGATTCTGTTAAAATAAACAACTACCTGTCGGCAGGATATAAAATTGCTTATTTGCCCGAACAAGCCAGGTATAATGATTTGATGTACAAAATGCATATTACAAATACTGTATCAAAAGAATTTAATTAACTTTTTAAATCTTAAATCAATCGCCATTCAGATGAACCATTTTATTAAAACTACAAGTACAGTTGCAATTGCAGGACTATTGTGCTGCCAGTTAAATGCGCAAACTGACAGAAGAGATAAAGCTTCATTCAAGCCAAAAATCAATGAATTTTATGAACAAATAAAAAAAGGCAACCTAGCGTTTAATGAACAGAAACCAACTGCCCCACTTGTGTTACGTATGGATCATTCAGGAATAGATGTTCCTAAATCAACTTCTGAATTTAAAACCATATTCTATCAAAAACCAGAATCTCAGGGTGAAACAGGAACATGCTGGTGCTTTTCAACTACTTCCTTCTACGAATCCGAAATCAAACGGTTAACCAATCAGGATATACAGCTATCTGAGCTGTATACCGTATATTGGCAATACATTGAAAAAGCAAAAGAATTTGTTCGTACACGCGGAACATCGTTATTTGATGAAGGCTCTGAGACAGAAGCAGTAGCTGCCATGATGAAACAGTATGGAATAGTCCCTTTGGAAGCATACAGTGGCCTTAGATCCGGACAGCCTTTTCATGATCATAAAAAAATGGTAGAAGAAATGCGTAATTACCTGAACTTTGTTAAAACAGCCAATCAATGGAATGCTGACGAAGTAACAGCTACCATTAAATCAATAATGAATTTTTACATCGGTGAACCACCTGCAACAATTACTGTTGCAGGAAAAAAAACAACCCCCATAGAATATCTAAAAACAGTTGCCAAGCTCAACCCCGATGATTATGTAGATGTAATGTCATTAATGGAAAGCCCTTACTGGACACAGGCTGAATACAAAGTGCCTGATAACTGGTGGCATTCTGCCAACTACTACAATGTACCTTTAGATGATTTTATGAATGCCGTTAAAAATGCTATTAAAAATGGTTATTCTATGTCAATTGGAGGTGACGTTTCTGAAAGCGGAATGGACAATAAGACAGGGATAGCTATGGTTCCTTCTTACGATATTCCTTCTGCTTATATTGATGAATATGCCCGTCAGATGCGTTTTTCAAATGGCTCTACCACTGATGACCACGCAATGCACCTTGTAGGTTATACCGAAAGAAAAAATGGCACATGGTTTTTAATTAAAGACTCCGGAAGTGGTGGACAGAATAACCAGACAGCTCCAGGTTACTGGTATATGCACGAAGATTTTGTAAAACTAAAAATGACAACTTTCACTGTACATAAAGATGCTGTTAAAGACCTGTTAATTAAGTTTCAGAAGAAAAGTTAATATGAAATAATAAAAAAAAATATGCCCGCAATTCAGAAAGTGTATGAAATGAATGCATCACCTGAAGAGGTTTTTGATGCATTGGTAAACCCTGATCTTATTCAAATCTGGTCAGGAGATGAAGCTCAAATGAGCGACAAAGTAGGAGGAACATTCTCTTTATGGGGTGGACAAATGTATGGAGTAAACTTAGAAGTTGTAAAAAATAAAAAGTTAGTGCAGGAATGGTCCTACTATCAATGGGCAGAAGCATCAAAGGTTACTTTCCTCATTAAATCAAAAGGGAAAAAAACTATAGTTGAACTCATACATGAAGGTGTCCCCGAAAAGTCCATCAATAGTATTTCCGATGGATGGGATTCATATTACCTGGGAGCTATACAAGAAATGTTTCAGATTGTAAAAAAATAAGGTTATTATCGATATAAATGAAAAAATATATTTCTATAGTTATTATTACCTGTTCATTTTTAACCAATCTGGCATCTGCACAAACCTGCCAGCAAAACAAACATCACCCTGCCAAATACAAATCTTTATCCGGGGTTAGCCATGTGCAGGCTGCTAATTCCCGCAGTGATACCGCTGATATCTTAAATTATACTATCAATTTAACCATTACGGATTTTACAAACAATAAAATAAGCGGAAATACACAGATAAAATTTACGCCTAAAATCAATGGAGTTAACAAACTAAATTTAGACCTTCTAAAACTAACTGTTGATTCCATTGAAATTAATGGAACTAACTTGTCGTACACGTACAATGATACACTATTACAGGTAAGTCTGCCATCAACTTATAACCCATCTGATACTGTTCTGTTAACCGTTTATTATCAGGGAACGCCACAAGGGGATCCATCCGGCTGGGGAGGTTTTTATTTTAGTAATGGTTATGCTTATAACCTGGGAGTTGGTTTTGGTGCTAACCCACACACATACGGCCGGGTGTGGTTCCCCTGTTTTGATAATTTTGTTGAACGATCTGCATACGAGTTCAATATCACTTCCAACAATGGTAAAATAGCCTATTGTAATGGTTATCTTGCAAATGATACCACTGACAATAACGGAGACCGTACCCGCAAATGGATACTTAATGAACCAATACCAAGTTACTTAGCTTCGGTAACTGTTGCTAATTACACACAGGTAAATCAAACCTATAATGGTATAAATGGCAATGTGCCAATTGTTTTAACTGCTGTACCAGCTGATACTACCAATGTAAAAAATTCATTTACTAACTTAAATACAGCGCTTTCTACATTTGAAAGTCACTTTGGCCCTTATATGTGGAACAGGGTTGGATACTGTATGGTACCATTTGATGCCGGAGCAATGGAACATGCTACAAATATCTCCTATCCAAAAGTAACAGCAGATGGTACAATTAATTACCAGACATTGTATGCTCATGAACTTTCCCACCACTGGTTTGGAAATCTGGCCACTTGCCGCACGCAGGAAGACATGTGGCTCAATGAAGGATGGGCACGCTATTGTGAATTTTTATTTACTGAATCATTATATGGATATAACAGTTACCTGAATTTAGTTAGAACAAATCATGAAGATAACTTACATTTTAATCGCCCAAAAGAAGGTAATCTTACGCTTTCCAATATACCGTTTGAATATACTTATGGAGATCATGTATACAACAAGGGAGCGGATATTGCACATACATTGAGAGGATATATGGGTGATAGCCTATTCTTTAATTCCGTTAAAACCTATCTTTCACAGAACAATTATAAAGATGTTTCCAGTGCTGATTTTAGAGATGCACTCACCGCTGCAAGTGGCCTTGATATGTCTTACTTTTTTGACAATTGGATATTTAATCCCGGATGGCCACATTTTTCAATAGATTCATTCACAGTAGTTCCTAATGGTTTGAGCTATCTTGTTACAGTTTACATAAAACAAAAATTAACAGATGCTCCCAATTATTATACAAACGTACCCTTAGAAGTTACTTTCAAAGCTGCAGATTGGACAGAACAGACGCAAAGCATTGTAATGTCCGGACAAATATCATCCTTCAACTTTGCCCTTCCTTTCAATCCTGTATTTGTTGCTGTAAATATGGGGGAAAAAATTAGTCATGCAGTAGCACCTGAATACAAGAAAATAAAAACCACGGGGAATGCTAATTTTACAAATGCCAGGATGAACTTAACAATTCAAAGTATTTCTGACTCGGCATTTGTTCGTATAGAACATAATTATGCCGCCCCGGATGGTTTTAAAAGCTGCTGTCCTCCATATCGTTTATCACCAAATCATTATTGGAAAGTAGATGGCATTCTTCCTGCAAATTTTAAAGCTAAAGCCGTTATCAATTACGATGGCAGAACCACTGGTTTTGCTGGAAACCAATGGTTAGATAATGAGCTGGTAAATGCCAGTGAAGACAGCCTTATACTTATGTATCGCGCAAACACTGCGGATGATTGGACAGAATATTTGTATTATACTAAAAATAATATAGGCAATAACAATGATAAACGTGGAACAATTACTATTGATACTTTAAAATTAGGAGAATTTGTTTTTGCGATGCATGATTATACAATGGGAATACAAACCCGAGAAATAAACACAGCACCTGAAATTAAATTATATCCTAATCCAACTAAAGATATATTGACGATAGACTTGTTATCCTCCGGAATAAAAATTTATGGTTCAGTTATTTTAATCATTACAGATACTTCCGGAAAAACTATTTACAAAGAAAAACTCAATCCACAGCAAACCACTACAACTATTAAAACAACAGGATATAGTAACGGAGTTTATTTTGTTTCTATTAATAACAACGAAACAGTATTGGCAAAATCTAAATTTATAGTAACCCGCTAAAATTGCCAATTCATTGTCTACTGCACACAAAAATTTCCTCTCCTGTGGAGAGGGTTAGGGAGAGGTGATATGGGATACAAAACCACACAGCAATGCATTGATGATTTAGAGAAACACGGACATTTAGTTCGTATTAAGGAACAAGTAAGCCCCAACCTCGAAATGGCAGCCATTCATCTTCGTGTGCATGAAAATAATGGACCGGCCATACTATTTGAAAATATCAAAAATTGTAAATTCAAAGCAGTATCTAACTTATATGGCTCTTTAGAACGTAGTAAATTTATTTTCAGAGACACACTCGAAAAAATAAAAATACTCATCGACTTAAAAAATAATCCTTTAGAAGCGTTTAAACATCCTCTCAATTACTCCGGTGTTGCATTAACTGCGCTTGCCGCCTTACCAAAAAAATCTGTTTTTAACAATCCGGTTTTACAACATCAAACCATAATTTCAGAACTCCCTCAAATAAAATGCTGGCCTGATGATGGTGGCGCTTTTATTACACTGCCTTTGGTATATACTGAAGATATTGATAAACCAGGAGTTATGAACTCTAACCTTGGTATGTACCGGATACAATTGAGTGGCAATGAATACATCACGGATAAAGAAGTTGGTTTGCATTATCAGCTACACCGGGGCATTGGGATACATCAGACAAAATCGAATAAAAAAAATCAACCTCTGAAAGTAAGCATATTTGTTGGAGGCCCTCCATCACTTACTTTAGGAGCAATTATGCCACTGCCCGAAGGAATGAGCGAACTTACTTTTGCCGGAGCATTGGGCAACAGAAGAATCCGGTATACTTATGAAGATGGATTTTGTATTGCTTCTGATGCTGATTTTGTAATTACAGGCGAAGTATTTCCCAACGAAAATAAACCCGAAGGCCCTTTTGGTGATCATCTTGGTTATTATAGCTTAAAACATGATTTCCCGCTCATGCGTGTGCATAAAGTATTTCACCGTACCAATGCGCTATGGCCATTTACAATAGTTGGCCGGCCTCCACAGGAAGACACCAGCTTTGGTGCCCTGATTCATGAAATTACCGGAAATGCAATCCCCAAAGAAATTCCCGGACTTAAAGATATTCATGCTGTTGATGCAGCAGGTGTACACCCGCTCCTTCTGGCAATCGGGAGTGAACGTTATACTCCATACAACAACAATCGGAAACCCCAGGAGATACTTACTATTGCCAACCACATACTTGGCTCCGGCCAGCTAAGCCTTGCAAAATATTTATTCATTATTGCAGGTGAAGATAACCCGCAGTTAACAACACACAATATTGAGGGGTATTTTAAACATGTGCTCGAACGAGTTGACTGGACAAGGGATATACACTTCCATACCAGAACCACGATTGATACATTAGATTACAGCGGCAGCGATTTAAACAGTGGTAGCAAAGTAGTAATTGCTGCTGCTGGTAACAAAATCAGAGAGCTTGGCAACACTATAGAAAATCTGAATTTACCGGATGGTTTTCGAAACCCTAAAGTAATAATGCCCGGCATTATTGCTATTGAAGCCGGTAAATATATTGATGAAAAAACAACACTTACCCATATCTCATATCTCAAACCTGTGGTGAGCATAGTCGAACCATCTCATATCTTTGGTGAGCTGAGCCAAACTATCTCAAATCTCAATTCATTCCCACTCCTGATCATTTGTGACAACAGCGACTTTATAGCACGCAACCTGAATAATTTTTTGTGGGTAACTTTTACACGTAGTAACCCCTCACATGATATTCATGGTATTGATAGCTTTATAGAACACAAACACTGGGGATGCCATAGTTCACTGATAATTGATGCCCGCATCAAACCACAGCATGCACCTCCATTAATTAAAGACCCTGAAATTGAAAAACAGGTAGACGCTTTGGGTACAAAAGGAATGTCCCTGTATGGAATTATTTGATTGGATAGTTATAACAGATAATACTAAAAAGAGTTATATGAATGGTTTCATATAACTCTTTTTGTATGTAAGACACTAAACTAACTTCCTCGCTATTCCAATAAAGTATTCTTATTGAATTGAAAACTTACCGCTTCCTATCATTTCCTCTTTATTGGTTAGCTTATAGAAATACATGCCGTTTGACAAGTCATTTCTGTCTATGGTAAACATCATTCCTCCTTGTGTAGCACCGTTTTGTGAGCTAGGTGCTAAAGCAACCTTTTTGATTTCTTTTCCAAGCATATCATAGATTATCATTGTAACCTGGCCATTTCCAATAGTTCCATTTATTTGAAGTGTTGCACTGGTACTAAATGGATTTGGATAAATTATTACCGTATGTCCACCATTACCCAATTTATCTATTCCCAGGAAGCTGATTATAGGGAATGGAGGAGAAGTTGCTGTACAGCCGGAAGAATTAGTAACTACAACAGTATAATTTCCATTTTGGGTTGCCAGATAGCTTTGTGAAGTAGCACCAGGTATAAGAATACCATTCAGATACCACTGATACGATGCCCCTGGAGTTGAAGTAAGCAGATTCTCCAATTGAGTAATCGTTGCTGTTGCAGCGGGAGCAACTGCTACTGTAGTCACTTGTGTACTTGAACAGCCGTTAGATGTACCCGTAACTGTATAAGTAGTTGTCGTGGTAGGATTTGCCGTAACCGATGGGCCGGTTGTTGTATTTAATCCTGCAGAAGGTGCCCATGAATACGAATTAGCACCACTTGCCATCAAATCAGCAGAGTTACCTGCACAGATGGTAGTAGAAGCAGGAGTTACCATTGTATTTGGAGGCATGCAAGGAGTAGTTACACAAATATTAAACGTTGTAGTTGCAGGAACACTACTTCCATAGTGATATACTCTCACATAATAAGTATCTCCAACAACAAGATTTGGAGCCGTTAATACTTCAGTACCACCGGAGTACGAAGTATCAGCACAGCTTACATTCGTTCCGTTACATGCACCACTTAATAACTCCACAACAGCGTCAAAACTTGAAGAACCATCAACAGTAATTTTGTGAGTTGATGCTGTTGCAACAAATTTATACCATATATCATCATTAGCTGTTCCACCACAGGTTGCAGGCATTGTTTGTGTTGCCCCTGCAACATCTCCGGTTACAGTTCCACCACAAGTGGCACCATAAACAGTTAAAGTAACAGCACCAGCACAATCATCATTAGCCGGAGCTGGTGGAGGCGGTCCGGGAGTTGTTACACATATTGTAAATGTAGTAGTTGATGGAACAGAACTGCTGTAGTGATATACACGCACGTAATAAGTAGTACCAATAGTAAGTCCTGTTGCATTCAACACTTCTGTACCACCGGTAAAAGTACCATCTGCACAATTAATGTTTGTTCCGTCACATGCTCCGGAACGTAAATCAATTACAGCATCAAAACCGGTTGAACCAGCAACTGTAACAATATGCGTTGTGTCGGTTGCAGTAAAGCTATACCAAACATCATCATCTGCCGTACCTGTTGAACCACCGCAGGTAATTGCAGGTATTGATTGAGTAGCTCCTGCAACATCACCGGCAGTTGCACCACCACAGGTTGCACCATAAACATTCAAGGATACTGCACCTGAACAATTATCATTGGCAGGACCATTATTAGAAGATGGTGTTGTTACACAAATGGTGAATGTAGTGGTTGCAGGTGCACTGGTACCATAATGATATACACGCACATAGTAAGTAGTGCCTGCGGTCAATCCTGTAGCATTAACTACCTCTGTTCCTCCGGCAAGTGTGCTATTTGCACAATTGATGTTCGTTCCGTTACAAGCACCTGAACGTAAGTCAATTACAGCATTTAAGCTATCAGAACCAACAACCGTAATGTCATGGGATGTTCCTGTAGCAACAAAGCTATACCATACATCAGCAGCTGATGTTCCGGTAATACCATTGCATGTTATTGGTGCAATAGATTGTGTCGCTCCACTAACATCTCCGCTTGTAGCTCCGCCACAGGTTGCGCCATAAACAGTTAAAGAAGCAGCATTGCCACAGTCATCATTCGATGGAATTGATGTTGAAGGAGTAGTAACGCATATTGTAAATGATGTAGTAACCGGAGCTACAGTATCATGATCGTAAACCCTTACATAATAGGTGTTACCAATTGTAAGTCCTGTTGAATGTATTACTTCGGTACCACCTGCTAATGTACTATCAGCACAGGATACATTGGTTCCAGGACATGAACCTGAAAGTAATTCTACAACAGCATTCAGGTTGGTAGAGCCAACTACTGTAACATCATGGGATGTGGCTGTTGCTACAAATGTATACCATACATCGTCTTCTGAACCGCCAGTAGAACCATTACAAGTTATTGGAGGTGCGGATTGAGTTGCCCCACCTACAGTTCCATTAGTTGCTCCACCACAGGTAGGCCCGTATACCGTCAATGCTGTTGCACCAGAGCAACTATCATTAGCAGGTGTAGAAGGATTTGGTGTTGTTACACAGATAGTGAACGTTGTTGTTGCGGGAACAGAGCTGCTGTAGTGATAAACACGTACATAATAAGTGTTTCCAACAGTCAGTCCTGCAGCATTTATAATTTCCGTACCTCCACCAAAAGTAGCATCAGCACAATCTATATTAGTTCCACTACAAGCACCCGAACGTAAATCTATAACAGCATCAAAGCTGGTTGAACCCACTACAGTAATATCATGTGTAGTAGAGGTTGCTACAAAGCTATACCAAACGTCATCATTGGCTGTACCTGTCCAGTTATTACAAGTTATAGCAGCAATTGACTGGGTTGCACCAGCAACATTGCCTGTTGTGGCACCACCACAAGTTGCACCATAAACGGTTAAGGCTGTTGCATTAGCACAATTGTCATTTGAAGGGGGTGGTGGCGGAGGCGTTGTTACACATATTGTAAATGTGGTAGTTGAAGGAGCAATACTATCGTAATCGTATACCCTAACATAATAAGTGTTACCGATTGTAAGCCCTGTGGCATTTAACACCTCTGTACCACCTGTTAACGTAGAATCTTCACACGTGATATTTGTTCCTGTACATGCACCTGAACGTAAATCTACAACAGCATTAAAGCCAGTAGAGCCAACTACAGTAATATCATGTGTAGTAGAAGTAGCTACAAAGCTGTACCATACATCATCATTGGCTGTACCTGCACAAGGAGCAGCCACTATTGATTGTGTGGCACCTGCAACATTACCTGTTGTTGTTCCACCGCAAGTAGCCCCATACACTGTTAATGCTGTTGCACCTGCGCAATCATCATTAGCAGGAACAGAAGGATTTGGTGTTGTTACACATATTGTGAATGTTGTTGTTGCAGGAACCGAACTGCTGTAATGATAAACACGTACATAGTAAGTGTTTCCAATGGTCAGCCCAGTAGCATTTATTATTTCTGTACCACCACTAAATGTAGCATCAGCACAGTCTATATTGTTTCCATTACAAGCACCCGAACGTAAATCTATGACAGCATCAAAGCTGGTTGAACCTACTACAGTAATATCATGTGTAGTAGAGGTAGCCACAAAGCTATACCACACATCATCATTGGCTGTACCCGTCCAGCTATTACAGGTTATAGCAGTAATTGACTGGGTTGCACCAGCAACATCACCTGTGGTAGCACCACCACAGGTTACACCATAAACAGTCAAGGCTGTTGCATTAGCACAATTGTCATTTGAAGGAGTTGGTGGTGGAGGTGTGGTTACACAAATTGTAAATGTAGTAGTTGAAGGAACAGTACTACCAAAATCATATACACGCACATAGTATGTTGTGCCTATAGTAAGCCCTGTAGCATGCATTACTTCAGTACCACCTGTTGATGTAGCGTCTTCACATGTAATATTAGTTCCTGTACAAGCACCGGAACGTAAATCTACTACAGCATTGAAGCCGGTAGAACCAACTATAGTAATATCATGTATTGCAGCTGTTGCCACAAAGCTGTACCATACATCATCATTTGCAGTACCAGTACATGGTGCAGCAGCAATTGATTGTGTAGCACCTGTAACATTGCCTGCTATAGCACTTCCACAGGTAGCTCCATACACTGTTAATGCTGTTGCGGCTGAACAATCATCATTAGCAGGCGGAGGTATTGTAGGAGTAGTAACACAAATATTAAATGTAGTGGTAGCAGGATAACCAGTACCATAATCGTACACCCTCACATAATAAGTAGTCCCTATGGTTAACCCTGTAGCATGTATTACTTCTTTACCTCCGTTACCGGTACTGTCAGCACATCCTACATTTGGTCCTGAACAGCTGGTAGAATGCATATCCACCACGGCATTGAAGCTGGCAGAACCCTGAACAGTAACATCATGCGAAGTAGCTGTTGCAACAAACTTATACCAAACATCATCATTGGCTGTACCTGTAGAACCATTACAGGTTATTGCTGTGATAGACTGGGTTGCACCTGCAACATCGCCTGTCGTAGCACCACCACATGTTGCACCGTATACAGTCAGTACTGTTGCATTCGAACAGTTATTGTTCGCAGGAGGAGGAGTGGTAGGAGTTGTTACACATATTGTGAATGTTGTTGTTGAAGGAACCGAACTGCCATAATCATATACCCTCACATAATAAGTGTTTCCGATGGTAAGCCCGGTAGCAATTACTGCTTCGGTTCCTCCTATTGCTGTGGCATCGGCACAATTGATATTTGTACCATCACAAGCACCGGTTCTTAAATCTACTACAGCATCAAAATTTGAAGATCCAACAACAGTGATATTGTGTGAGGTTGCTGTTGCCACAAAACTATACCATACATCATCATTGGCCGTACCTGTAAGGCCATTACATAATAACCCTGGTATCGACTGAGTAGCGCTGGCCACATTTCCAGTGGTAGCGCCACCGCAAGAAGTACCATAAACTGTTAATGATGTTGCACCAGAACAATTATCATTAGATGGTGTTGGCGGGGCTGGTGTTGTAATACATATGTCAAATGTAATAGTTGATGCTAAACCTGAATAATAATGATATACCCTCACATAATAAGTATTACCTATTGTAAGCCCTGTTGCAGTTAATGTTTCTGTCCCCGCCATTCCTGTAGCATCCATACAACTAAGGTTAGTACCGTTGCAGGAGCCGGAACGCAAATCAATAACAGCATCAAAACTGGCAGATCCTGTTACAGTAACAATGTGAGATGTAGCTGTTGCAACAAAGCTATACCAAACATCATCATTTGCTGTACCGACACATGGTGCAGCAGATATAGACTGTGTTGCACCTCCAACAGAACCAGCTGTGGTTGCACCACAGGTAACGCCATAGACAGTTAAAGGAGTGGCATTGGCACACTCATCGTTAGCAGGAGGCGGAGTAGTTACACAGATTGTAAATGTTGTTGTTGAAGGCATTGAGCTGCTGTAATGATATACTCTGACATAATAAGTACTTCCAGGAACAAGGCCTGTAGCATTTACCACCTCTGTTCCACCTCCTGTTGTAGCATCAGCACAATTTATATTTGTCCCAGTGCAGGAACCTGAACGAAGGTCTACTACTGCGTCAAATCCTGAAGAGCCAATAACAGTAATGGTATGCGAACCGGATGTTGCCACAAAGCTATACCATACATCATCATCGGCTGTGCCCGAGAAAGAGTTACAGGTTATACCTGGTAATGACTGAGTAGCACCAGTAACATCACCGGTGGTAGCACCTCCGCAGGTTGCTCCGTAAACAGTTAAAGCGGTAGCTCCGGAACATTCATTATTAGCTGGTGGCGGTGGAACCGGAGTGGTTATACATATTGTGAAGGTTGTGGTAGAAGGAACGCTGGAATACCAGTGATATACTCTCACATAATAGGTAGTTCCAATGGTAAGGCCTGTAGCATGCAATACTTCGGTGCCCCCTGAATATGAAGTGTCTCTACAACTCATATTGGTTCCATTGCAGGAACCGGAACGTAAATCAATTACGGCATCAAAACTGGCAGAACCAACAACTGTAATATCATGTGAAGTGGCTGTTGCAACAAAGCTGTACCATACATCATCATCGGCTGTACCAGAACATGGGGCAGCTGATATAGACTGCGTTGCACTCATAACATTTCCGGTAGTTGCACCACCACAGGTAGCACCATATACAGTTAAAGGTGTTGCTCCTGCACAATCATCATTAGCAGGAGGAGGTGTAGTTATACAAATAGTAAATGTTGGTGTAGCTGGCGTATAATTACCATATTGATATACACGCACGTAATAAGTTGTTCCAATAGTAAGGCCCGTAGCATTTATTACTTCTGTTCCTCCTGAATAGGTAGCATCTGCACAGTTAATATTAGTACCATTACAAGAGCCCGAACGTAAATCTACAACAGCATCAAAGCTGGTTGCGCCTACAACTGTGATAGTATGTGCCTCAGCAGTAGCCACAAAGCTATACCATACATCATTAGCACCCGAGCTGGTAAAATTGTTACAGCTTATCGGAGCTTCTGATTGTGTAGCACCTGTAACATCACCGGTAGTAGCACCTCCACAGGTTGCTGCATAAACAGTCAAAGCGGTAGCTCCGGAACATTCATCATTAGCAGGTGGTGGAGGAACAGGTGTTGTTATACATATTGTAAATGTTGTAGTTGAAGGTACGCTCGCATAATAATGGTATACTCTTACATAATAAGTAGTACCTATAGTAAGGCCGGTAGCATTAAGCACCTCTGTACCTCCACTAAATGTGGCATCTTTACAGCTGATATTTGTTCCATCACATGAACCAGAGCGTAAATCAATTACAGCATCAAAGCCTGAAGAACCTACAACTGTTATATCATGGATAGTTGATGTTGCAACAAAACTGTACCATACATCATCATCGGCTGTTCCACCGCAACTGGCAGCTAATGACTGAGTTGCACTTATAACATTTCCGGTTGTAGCACCACTACAGGTAGCGCCATATACAGTTAAAGCAATAGCTCCTGAACAATTATCATTAACAGGAGGAGGAGTAGTTACACAAATGGTAAATGTTGGTGTAGCGGGAGTATAATTACCATATTGATATACACGCACGTAATAAGTTGAGCCAACAGTAAGGCCTGTAGCACTTATCACCTCTGTTCCTCCCGAATAGGTGGCATCTGCACAGTTAATATTAGTACCATTACAAGAGCCGGAACGTAAATCTACAACAGCATCAAAGCTGGTTGCACCTATAACTGTGATGGTATGTATATCAGAGGTAGCTACAAAGCTGTACCAAACATCATTAGCAGCCGAGCTGGTAAAATTGCCGCAGCTTATTGGAGCTTCTGACTGTGTAGCACCTGTAACATCACCGGTAGTAGCACCTCCACAGGTTGCTCCATAAACGGTCAAAGCTGTAGCAGCCGAACACTCATCGTTAGCTGGTGGAGGAGGAATGGGCGTTGTTATACATATTGTAAACGTTGTAGTTGAAGGCACACTGGATGACCAGTGATATATTCTTACATAATAAGTGTTGCCTATTGTAAGTCCTGTGGCATTTAAAACTTCTGTTCCTCCGTTGGCAGTTGCATCCTTACAACTAATGTTAGTACCATTACAAGAACCGGAACGTAAATCTATTACAGCATCAAAACCTGAAGACCCTACAACTGTTATATCATGTGTAGCTGATGTTGCAACAAAACTGTACCATACATCATCATCAGCAGTACCTGCACAATTTGCAGCCAATGACTGTGAAGCTCCGGCAACATTGCCGGTTGTAGAACTACCACAAGTTGCTCCATAAACAGTTAAAGGTGTTGCACCTGAACAATTATCATTTGAAGGTGCCGGAGTAGTTATACAAATTGTGAATGTTGTAGTTGTGGGAGTAGAAGCAAAATAGTGGTACACTCTCAGATAATAAGTATTGCCAGGGGTGAGTCCGGTGGCTGTCATTGTTTCTGTTCCTCCTCCGCCTGTAGCATCAGCACAACTGATATTTGTTCCATTGCAGGAGCCGGAGCGAAGGTCGATAACAGCATCAAAATTTGCTGAACCAACAACACTAATCACATGTGAAGCAGCTGTTGCCACAAAACTATACCAAACATCATCATCAGCTGTACCAGCACAGGTTGCAGCAAGCGATTGTGTAGCACCTGCAACATTTCCTGTAACTGCTCCACCACAAGATGAGCCATAGACTGTAAGAGGAGTAGCTCCCGAACAATCATCATTAGCAGGAGCAGGAGTTGTTACACATATTGTAAATGTAGTAGTAGCAGGGATGCTAGAACTCCAATGATACACTCTTACATAATAGGTGCTTCCTATAGTAAGTCCTGTAGCAGTTAATACTTCTGTGCCCCCATTTGCATTAGCATCCTTACAACTGATATTTGTTCCATCGCAGGAACCGGAGCGTAAATCTATCACCGCATCAAAGCTTGCAGAACCTGCCACAGTGATATCATGTGATGAAGATGTTGCAACAAAGCTATACCAGACATCATCATCTGCAGTACCGGCACAACTTGCCGGTAATGATTGAGTAGCACCCAAAATATTTCCGGTTATCGCACTACTGCATGTAGGACCATTTACTGTTAAAGATGTGGCTCCTGAACAATTATCGTTAGCCGGAGGTGGTGTAGTTACACAAATTGTAAATGTAGTTGTTGAAGGAAGAGTACTCCAATAATGATAAACCCTTACTAAGTAAGTGGCACCAATTGTAAGACCTGTAGCAGTCAGCACTTCGGTACCACCATTATTGGTAGCATCAATACAGCTAACATTTGTGCCGGTACAGGAACCGGAACGGATGTTAACCACAGCATCAAAGTTTGCAGAACCTACCACGGTAATGTTATGTGAAGTAGAACTTGCAACAAAACTATACCAAACATCGTCATCGGCTGTACCAGCACATGGAGTTGCTGATATGGATTGTGTTGCACCAGCAACATTACCTGTCACAGTTGCACCACAAGCGCTGCCATATACTGTTAAAGGCACTGCACTTGCACAAGCATCATTAGCAGGCGGTGGAGTAGTAATACAAATAGTAAAAGTTGTAGTGGAGGGTACACTTGAGCCCCAGTGATATGCCCTTATATAATAAGTAGTACCAATAGTAAGTCCGGTTGCATTTATAGTTTCCGTCCCCCCCAGAAAAGTACCATCAGCACAGCTAATATTACTTCCACAAGCACCATCAAGCAGCTCAACCACTGCATCAAAACTCGAAGAACCAACTACAGTAATAGTATGAGCGCTTGCTGTTGCAACAAATTTATACCACACGTCAAGGGAAGACGAACTGGTTGAACTATTACAAGTTATTGGTGACATAGATTGAGTGGCACCGGCAACATCCCCGGTGGTGGATGAACCACAGGAAGAGCCATACACAGTGAGGGTGGCAGCATTACCACAATAATCATTAGCAGGTGATTGTGCAAATGCCCAATTCATTCCTGTGATTATAACAGCAAGACTGAAAAAAGCATTTTTTAATGTACTAGGTAGTTTTGTTTTCATGAAAAATTAAAATTTATGAGTTTAGACTGCTTTTTTTATGTTGACCTTTATTTTTAACATGACTTCAATTCCTTTTTGAAAGGAACGGGTGGCAAAAGTAGTTAAAAATTGTGAATTTAACAAAGATTGGTCAAATTCTGATGATTTTAACCCAATAATTTGGATAATTATTATAGTTCAACCAATTGATTTTGTGATATTTACAAAAAAAAATTCAATTGGCATTGGTTTCGTATATCTCAACAATTTTCTTTACAAGTTTATGCCGTATCACATCATTTCCATCCAGCTGAATAAATTCGATACCGTTTATACCATTTAACAGCTTCATAGCCTGAATTAGTCCTGATGGCTGATGCTTAGGCAAATCAATTTGTGTAATATCGCCCGTAATTAAAAATTTAGCGGATGAGCCCATACGTGTTAAAAACATTTTTAACTGACCCTGAGTAGCATTTTGAGCTTCATCCAGAATAACAAAAGCATTATCTAAAGTACGTCCTCTCATAAAAGCGAGTGGTGCAATCTGTATAATCCTGTTTTCAATATAATAAGAAAGTTTTTCCGGTGCAATCATATCATCCAGCGCATCATAAAGGGGTTGCAGGTATGGGTCTAACTTTTCTTTTAATGCACCAGGTAAAAAACCAAGATTTTCTCCTGCCTCTACTGCAGGACGTGTAAGTATGATTTTTTTCACTTCTTTATTTTTTAAAGCCCTTACAGCTAAAGCAACTGCGGTATATGTTTTGCCGGTTCCCGCAGGACCAATGGCAAATACCATATCATTTTTTTTTATGCTTTCTACTATTCTGCGCTGATTTGGAGTGCGTGCCTTAATAATAAGGCCGCTATTGCCAAATACCAGAATATCATCACTTTCCGCAACTGCTTCACTACCGTTGTTCCGGCTGTTAGTATTTTTACCTAAAATTTGTTCTATTGCGTTCTCTGTTAAATTTCCATAGCGGTTAAAATATGCAGTAAGAACATTCACCACCATCTCCAGCTGGTTTATATCTTCTGCTTCGCCCGTAGCTTTAATAACTTCACCACGTGCAACAATTTTCAGATTTGGAAAACGTTTTTTTATTAAACCCAGCTTCGAATCATTAACCCCGTATAAATCAATAGGAGCAATATCTTCCAATACTATTTTTTTTTCGCTCATTAATCCTTAATTGATGTCTTAAGTTTCCGATTTTAAGTTATACTTCGGCTGAATGAGTTTGAAAAACTTACAAACTCATTCGCTCAGTATATAAAAACCCTTGCCAAATCTCATACCTTAAACCCCGAACCTGAAACTTGAAACTTGAAACTCTTTTAAACTTTAAACTTTTTATTACTATTCAAGCACGAAAATAATATATTTTTGCAGATGAAACGTATAAAGCATACAGAGTAATACAAATTACTAACGAAATGGCAATTATAACACTTACTACAGATTTTGGATTAAAAGATCATTATGTGGGTGCTGTTAAAGGAGCTATCTTAAAGCAATTGCCGGATGTTACAATTGCTGATATTTCACACCAGATAGAAAAATTTAATATTCAGGATGCTGCATTTATCCTTAAAGAAGCATACTCAAATTTTCCGGAAAAAACAGTTCATATCATAGGTTTGCTCACAGAGCGGCAAAATACAGGGGGTTATGTTGCAGTTGAACATAAAGGTCATTTCTTTATCAGTGCTGATAATGGAATTTATTCGTTACTATTTGACGAATTTCCTGAAAAAGTCATAGAAATACCAGCTGATAGCATTATCAATTTGAGCTTTCCTGTTCGTGATATATTTGTAAAAACAGCATGTTTGCTTGCCAATGGAATTGATATAAAATCTCTTGGAAAACCAAAAGAAAACCTATTGCAGCGTCTCCCTTTCCGTGCTACCTCAATGGGTAATATTATCAGGGGATCAGTTGTATTTGTTGACTCTTATGGCAATGTAATAACTAATATTGACCGTATTTTATTTGACCAGGTTGGAAAGAAGTTACCATTTGTTATTGAATTAGCCCGTAGTAACCAAATAGATAAAATAAGCCAGGAATATAATTCAGTTCCTGAAGGAGAGATTCTTGCACTATTTAATGCATCCGGCCAGCTCGAAATTGCAATGCGTAATGGTAAAGTAAGCAGTATGCTCAACCTGAAGTTAAATGATTCCATAACCATTCGTTTTCAATGATTGTACGTATAGTAAAAATGACATTTAAGCCGGAAAAAGTAGCTGATTTTCTGAAAGTATTCAATGCATCCAAACAGTATATTCTTGCTATAGAGGGCTGCTTGTCTCTCGAATTACTGAATGATATTTACTCAACCAATGTATTTTTTACATACAGCCGTTGGAGGAGTGAAGAATACCTGAACAATTACCGTAATTCCGAGCTGTTTGGAAATGTTTGGGGGAAAACCAAAGTGCTATTTGAGAAAAAAGCAGAAGCATGGAGCCTGAGACCACAATAAACAAACGTGTTCAGGAATTTTATGGTTTATAGGTAATAAATTGAAATCCATTTTGGACTCTGGTTCCGCTCCAATTATATATTGTAACCAAAAGATTTCCTGATCCATCATCGGATATTGAAATTTTAACATTACCATTTTCTGGAGGGCCGTCATTCTTGGGTGTCACCAAAGTAATATAATTTGAAGTAACATAAGCTTCGCCTGTTATTGTAATTTTATACCTATTGTTTGGATTACCTTCCCAAACAACAGTAAAATTACCTGTACCACTTGTGGTGCTGTCACTGTCGGCAACATTACCATAAGCAATAGGTACCAGATTTGCGCTTCCTGTTTGCGTTCTGTTTAATTCGTTTGAATTACTTCCACTAATACTGATTGTACCATTTACATCCAGCCTGGAACCGGGGTTTGTTGTATTTATTCCAACATCTCCATTCTGTCCAATACGCATTCGCTCAGAACCATATATCATTCCGTTGGGAGTAGTCATAAATCGCAGATATGAGCCATTGGCGCCTGGGGTAAAATCTTCGGAGGCGATGGCTCCTATTTCTGTTTGATCACTTGAATGAAAGCCATTACTACTATCCCAACCCCTGAATTTAATAAAGCCGAGTTCGTCTCCCACCTCAACAGCTGAAGGTGAATTTTCGGTACCTCTTGCTTTTCTTAACCATATCTGTGCATCTGCAAAGCTATTACTAGAATATTCTGTAGAAATAATACCATGTGGAGAATTTGTACTGTTACTTATAACCTCTAATTCCCCATCAGGAGTGGCAGTTCCAACTCCCACATTCCCTGTGTTATTATTGTAAATATCATTACCGGAAGCTGTCCAAACACTGTTAAGAGTTGTGCCTAATAAACTTAATCCATTGCCCGGAGTGAAAGGTGTTGTTGTTGCCGGTAATTCCCAGTATGCTAATCCTGACGCATCTGAAGTTAGCACTTTACCCAATCCTGGAGTACCTCCCGTAATTTTAACCTGACCAGCAACTTCAAATAAAGCAGCCGGGGTTAAAGTTCCAACACCAACACGTCCCAGAGAATCAATAATCATTCTGTTAATATTAGAAGTTTTAAACTGTAAGGAGCTGTTATTTGTTGTTCCCAAAAAATGTGTTGAATTGGTTGAATTTCCCTCCAGTGCCCAATTATAAGCACTTAACAAAGCTGTTTTTGAATGTAATGCATAAGGCACACTTACCATTTGGGTTCTGGGCATTGAAATGAAGCCGTTTCCACCAGAGTCAATACTTACTTCAAGGAATTTAGAACCGGCAGCCCAGTTTATTGAATCAAACCCTGCGGCATAGGCACTTCCGATGACTAATGTAAATAGTCCATAACGGTTAGTACTCACTGAATCATGTGTTTCCTCAAACATCGGGTTTCCTACACCTGTAGTAATAGTATCAAAAATACTGAATTTTACTTTTAAGTTATTGCAATACCCCATTGGATTTCCTGTAGTATCACGTGCTATTGCCTGGTAATTAATTCCTCCGGGAGGAGCAATTGTTTGCGCGTAAAATGGTGTACTTAAAAACAGAAAAGTATATATACAGATAATTTTTAACAGATAACAGAAAGATGGTTGCTGCATAATGTACCGCTTTATTTCAAAACTAAAATTCCTGATACTTAACAAAAAAAATCTGCCTCTATTTTAGATTTGACGGGAATAAATATAAACAATTTTTGAAAGATTTCAAATTGTTGGATTAGAATTAAACGCAATTCGTTCTGCTAAAGAAACTGTTCTCCGAGTCTAATGGATAATACTAATGAACCACACAAACCACATCAGGGTCGCCACCTGTTCTGTAAAATGCTCCAGGGGTGAGTCCTCCTGCTGTAGCCGCAGCATTATTTGCATATACCGGCAATCCTGTAACCTGTAGCTTTGAGGTTGGTGCTGCTGTTCCTATGCCTAAATTACCGGCATTGAATACCATGGTATTTGCAGTGGTGAGAGTACCATCACTGAAGAAACGGTAACCTCCAGCAAAACGCATTGTCATTTCGTTTACTGTACTTGAGTTGGCGACCACAGCAGTAGAATTATCACCAATAATAAATGCTCCTAATTTTCCATTAGTAGATACACTATATCCCATTGCAGTTGAGTTGGTACCACTGGCTACCGTCAATTGACCTGTGGCAAGAGCATTTAATCCGCTGGCAGTAGTGCTCTGTCCCATTGCCGTAGAATACATTCCACTGGCAATGGTATAGCCTCCTAATGCAGTGGAAACATCTCCGCTGGCAGTGGTAACAGCTCCAAATGCAGTAGACCAAAAACCAACACTGGCATTGTTCCATTCGGTTCCGCTTGCATAACCCGCTCTGAAAGCTGATTTTCCCGGATAAAACATCATGCGGGCACCAGCACCAAGGTTAGGTATTGTGGAAGCAGCATTGTATGTTCCGCTCACTAAAATACCATTGGTAGTGCTTGTGCCAAGATTAACATGAAGGACTGCTGTAGCAGAAGGTGTAGAAGTAGATATGCCTATATTGCCTGAAGTTGCAACAACCAAATCTGGGAAGTCACCGTTTCGTGCTTTTAATCTAAGAGATCGGGCTCCCATCTCAGAAGTAATTGTAGCAAGATTACTCGGTGAGCTATCATCACCTGATAGAAGCAAATCTACATTATTACCAATCTGCGAAATGGAACCATTTGCTACTTCAAGTTTTGTGCTGGGACTGGCAGTCCCGATTCCTACACTTCCATTAGCTAAAACTCTTAACCTCTCTGTATTATTTGTTTTTACAACCCAATCGATAGAATCAGTAGTACCAATAAAGTTAGTTCCAGGGGTAGTTGCGGCATTACCGGTTATTGTCCAATGTGTTCCAATATCTGTACCCGCGGCTCCTGTTGCACCTATATTACCAGTTGAGCCTGTTGAACCAGTAAAGCCAATTGATCCTGTAGCACCCATTTCACCGGTATCACCAGTTGAACCTGTAATCCCTGTTCCTGTGGCACCAGTTAAACCATTATCTCCTGTAGCCCCTGCTGAACCACTATTGCCAGTAATACCAGTTAAACCTGTTCCCGTTGCGCCTGTAGCACCAATATATCCTATATCACCTGTAAAACCAGTTGCTCCTGTACTACCTGTCATCCCTAATGTTCCTGTAGTTCCAGTAATTCCAACAGCACCTGTTTCTCCGGTACTACCGGTTATGCCTGCCACTCCTGCTCCTGTGGCACCTGTTGAGCCAATATCTCCGGTAACTCCTGTTGAACCGCTATTACCTGTTGTTCCGATTATACCAGCACCCGTAGCACCTGTAATACCCGTAATACCCGTAATACCCGTAATACCCGTAATACCTGTAGTACCTGTAATACCTGTAATACCTGTAAAACCTGTAGTACCTGTAATACCACCTAATGTGCCTGCTGTTCCAATACCACATAATGATTTCCAGCCTGCACTAGTCATATTCCAATAAAAAAAACAGGTGGAATCGGTATCAAAGACCAATAAACCATTGGCAGGTGATGCTATAGCAAGCCTCTGAACAGCCGTCATACGAGGAATTAAAATACCTTTATTATTGGCCGGACTTGCATCTATATCCAATAAAGCTGATGGGTCAGGAGAAGTGGTTCCTATACCTACACTGTTGGTTTGAGAATAAAGCATTACGCTTCCATTAAATAAGCTAATGCTAAGGAAAACAAACAAAATAATTATTGAAACAAGCTGTTTTTTCTGTAGGGTAACCATAGTTGTGTAGAATAATGAATTGATTGCATTAAAAATAGATTTTTTTTGATTTCGACAATTTTCAACTTATTCCCAAAACTCGCAAAGGAATAAAACAAAGCCCCTCAAGCTGTTGATAAAACAATGCTTGATGGTTTTGTTTGTATCACCCAAAAGGTGAATATAGTGGTTGCAAAATCAACTATATGGACAAAGTTATACAATCTTCTAAAAACAGCACTCCTTATGGCGGATTAAATTTTATCTGCCATGCTATGAACCGCGTTGGGTTTGATAAATTTCTTAATGATCATCTTGGCTCTCGGAGCATTTATGCTCACTATTCTAATGCTGATTCCGTCAGAATTGTGCGCAGATTCAATCCTGGAAAACTATTGAAATCAACGGTGAAACCAAAGAAGCAGCAAGCATCGAATATCAACCTGCTATGTGCAAAAAAGAATATCGCATCATAGTAACCAGGAATAAAAGAAAAGACAGGCAAATAGATTTGTTATCGGGCAGTGCTTACACTTATCAGGGTATCATCACCAACAATAACGTGATGAGCGAAAAAGAAGTGATTGAATTTTACAATCAGCGGGGAGGTGCCGAAAACTCAAACAGGTATATGCTTAACGATTTTAATTTACACCAGTTGCCTTTTATGGATATGGACACCAATACTGTGTATATGTACCTGATGGCAATGTATGCAACTTTATTTGAGTGGATGAAAGAGCTGTTGGTGAAAAACAAAACGGAAGGAATCACCCTAAAAATGAAGGTAAAAGCTGTTTGTTTTAATTACATCACTGTAGCAAGCACATTTATTTATCATGCCAGACAAAAAATACTCAACGTGTTTTCCTCTCAAAATTATCCCCCGCTTAGAATATAGCACCCCCATTTACTGGAATAAACTTTAAACCCCCTCTGGGGGAAAGGGGGAGGAGTGTTGGACACGCTGAAAATTCAATGATTTTCGACCCATAATAACATATGGTTGCATCATTTTTCTTTAGCTTTACTCCAAATAATGCGGTTGCGACTTTTGGGAAACAAATTAAATTTGTTTTTTAAAAAAACAATTAGTACGTTTGCAACAGAACTGTAAGAACTGTACCTTTTTTATTTTTTAATACTAACTCTCTAAAAAGAAAAACTTATGCTGGAATACGGAATAGGCGGAACTGAGCGGAAATTGAACAATGCGAACGAAGCATTCGGAGATATTTCTCCGAACAGAACTATATTTGTTCAAAAACTTACCCAAGACCCTCCCTACTCTCCGGAGGCTGTATTTGATCTAAAAACTGTAGAAGAAGTGTTTGACCATTTTCAGCCAACCTGTGATATTGATTTTGAAACAGCCGATGGTGCTACACAATCAGAAACAATCCGTTTCAATAATTTAGGCGATTTTGGACCTAAAGGAATTAAAACCAATAGTAAATTTTTAGAGGACTTATCAAATACAGAAGAACAACACTTAAAAATTGTGAAAGAGCTAAAATCAAACCGTGCTTTGCAAAATGTTGTTCAAAACCCGGAAACAAGGCAAGCTCTTATTTCCTCTATTCAGGCAATGATTGCTGAACTTGAAGCCGGAGCCTAAAAAAAAAATTTTAAAACGTAATTTTTTCATAATCCCAAATAAAAAAATAGAAAACGTATGAGTCCGGAAACAAATCCTGAATTCGAATCCTCTAAACAAGAAAAATTTGCTCCTAAAGAAGGAGCTGTTGATATTAATGAAAGTATTACCAAACTTGCAAAATTTGGTGGATTTAAAATTATTGAAGGAAGTATAAAAGGTACTCAAAACCTCAATCCTGACTCAAAAGCAAGGAAAAAAATATTCCTGACCGATGCCAGCAAAAAAGCTGAACGTGAAACACTGAAAAAAACTCTGGAAATATGGAAAGATTTAATTTCCAGCTCTAATGACATTACTGAAATGGTTACCAAAAGCCAAAACAGTGCAGATGTCGCTTCTAAAACCTTAAAAAACAATCTGAAAAAAGCTGTTGAAGCTACCAAAGAAATGGAAGCATCCTACCGCTCGCTTCAGCTTTTCTTTAAAAATACAGAGTCTGACAAACTCAAAAATCTCACCATTTTTAATGCCGACCTGGAACAGTTAAAAGATTTGGATAATCCTATTTTCTTTAATGATATAGCCGAACATATCAAAGGTGGATATGACAGAATGGATTTAAGAGAAAACTATTCCATCTTATCAATTCCCGGATACCTTGGTTCCGGTGCCGTTATTGATAAATGGGCTAAACTATGCCATGACAATAAAGTTATGCTGGTAACAGATTTTGAAAATCTGGAAACCCCTGACGGAGTTTTGGATTTTTTTGAATCATCAAAACTAACAGGCGGTGAAGCACATAAGTCAAACGTAATAATGGCTTGCAACTGGATAGTTGGCAGAGGTAAAGATGCAGAAATCGGAGAAGATGAAGATGTTCATGTAGCACCTTCCTCTGCACTTGCAGGAAACATATACAAAACATTAATGTCACAAGTTGCAGCCGGCAAAAAACACGGAGGATTAAACGAAGTTAGTGCCGTTAGATTCCCATTGAAAAAATCTGAAATTACAAGCCTGGAAAAAGCAGGATTGATTCCAATGGTTAATGAATATGGGAAAGTAATGGCAATGTCTGCTAAAACATTATTTACAGGCGATAATTTGGGATTACAAACCTACTCTGTTGTAAGGGTGTTTGACTATGTTATGAAGGTATTAATGGACTTCCTAAACAGAAGAGCTTTCGAAAATTTTGATGTAAATACCAAAAAAGATCTGCAAGCCCAAATTGAAAAATGGCTCGACCAAATTACAGGGCCTGGAAAATTAATTGAAAAGTTCAAAATTCTTAAATTTCAACAAGATCCAAACCAAAAAGACCGTATATTCTTGGATATACACATCACCCCCTATTTCCCTGCCAAAAACTTTGTTATTTCTTTGGATGGACAAAAAGGAGATGATGCTGATGCAAGCTGGAAAGCGGAATATAAACAACAATAAAATTAATAACTTTTAAATCTTTTTTCTGAAAAAATTATTCTGAGAGGATTTATAAATTATATAATAACTCCGATACGTATCGGCTAAAATCCAATAAATCTATAATTATTTATTCATTTATTAACCCTTAAATTTTAAACACTATGTCATTTCAAGCACATTTATCAATTGAAGGAGGTTCTGATATCAGATTGCTTCATTGCAGCTATTCTTTAAACAGAGATGTTGATGCAACCGGACGTCCATCCTCAATGGTACGCGGTGGAACGGTACAATTTACAATAGAGTCTACGCATGATACCCAGTTAAATGAATGGATGGTTGACCAGTTTACTACAAAACAAGGCCGTGTAACTTTTTTTAAACGTGATTCCAACACTAAAATGAAAGAATTAAAATTTGAAAATGCTTACATTGTTCACATAACTGAATCATATGATGCCACAGGCACTAATCCTATGACAATTCATTTTACCATTACCGCTGAAAAAATTACTGTTGGTAGCGCAACCCATACTAATCCTTGGCCTAAAGAATCTTAATAGCAAAAACAATAAAAATTCATTATATATAAAACAGATTTTCACAATTAACCTTAGTACTAACCCTTAATCATAGAAAACATGTCATTTAACGCAAAATTATCTATTGAAGGCGGATCTGAAATCAGATTACTTCACTGCAGTTATTCTTTAAACAGGGATGTTGATGCAACTGGCCGTCCTTCTTCAATGGTACGTGGAGGAACGATACAGTTCACAATTGAATCCACTCACGACACTTCATTAAATGAATGGATGGTTGATCAATTTACTACAAAAAAGGGGAATGTTATTTTTTTGAAGCGTGATTCTAATACTAAAATGAAAGAATTGAAATTTGAAAATGCTTACATTGTAGCATTAACAGAATCATACGATGCTGTTGGAGCTAACCCTATGACAATTCATTTTACTATTACAGCCGAAAAAATTTCAGTTGGCAGTGCAACGCATACCAATCCTTGGCCTAAAGAAGCCTAAAATAATTGTTAATTTTTAGTCCCGATAGCTATAGCTATTGGGGCTGAATTCAAAAAATTTATTTTATTAACCCTTAAAACCCCTAAAACTATGTCATTTAAAGCAAATTTATCTATTGAAGGCGGTAGTGAAATCAGACTGTTGCATTGCAGTTACGCCCTTACCAGAGATGTTGATGCAACCGGCCGGCCATCGTCTGCAGTAAAAGGCGGAATTGTTAAATTTGTAATCGAATCAACTAATGATACTTCACTAAACGAGTGGATGGTTGATCAGTTTACACATAAAAATGGACATGTTGTTTTTATGAAACGGGATTCTAACACCAAAATGAAAGAATTGAAGTTTGAAAATGCCTACATTGTTGAATTAAATGAAATTTTCGATTCAGTTGGGGAAAATCCTTGTAAAATTCATTTCACAATTACTGCTGAAAAAATCAAAGTGGGAAGTGCTACTCATACAAATCCTTGGCCTAAGGAATCTTAAACAAAAATTATTTTACCTAAAAAACGATCTGAAGGACTTTTTGTTTTTTAGATCGTTTTTTTATTTGTGGAATTCCCCGATAAAATCAGAAGGAGCAAGTCTTGTTTGTACTAGGAACTGAAGTTGTAACGCTGAAATGCTTACTTTTAACCCAAATTTTACAAAGTAAAATTTCTGCTTGCAGCGATATAGTGTTTGTAAGATTTCCCAACGCGCTTGCTCAATAGAAAATCTTACAAACACTATATCGGGATTAACCCTGATGCCATATATATTTCAGCGCACTTTGCATTTTTTATAGGATATTAATCAATGAAGAAATTATATATAGCACTTTTTTATAGCTTCCTTTTTATACTAAATAATGTTAATAGCTTCTCTCAATGTATTTCCTGTGATGTACATGCATGTATTGATGTGATTGATTATCTTCATGTTCAGGGTAACCAAATGTGGTGGGTTCATCAGGGAGGCTCAAACCCAGGCCAACATTCCAGTTGTTCTGGTGATGTATTATCTGTTAATGGAACACCTTGGGGAGCATGGAGTAATCCATTTATACTTGCCGGTGTTACAAGTTGTATGGATGTTACCTCCACAGTAACACAATGTTCTAATAGTTGCAGTCTAATACAAGCCCCTAGCGGAAATAATGGTTGGGAAACCATTTATAAATTTGATGATAGCGGTCCTTCTGCGGCACACAATTATAAAATTCTTTTCACTTTTTGTCCTTTCACACCTACTTCTACTTTTTCTGTTAGTTCCCCTGCGTGTGCAGGAAATGACGTAACCATTACATATACCGACACAGCCACAGACACTGCGGCTTATAATTGGAATTTTGATGGGGCAACCATTGTATCGGGTTCAGGAAAAGGGCCTTATATAGTTAATTGGCCTGCCCCCGGTAATTATAATGTTACACTTGATGTTACAGAATGTTCCTCTACTTCTTCTACTACAACGGTTCCAGTAACAGTAGCAATAAGTCCTTCCTCTGCTTTTAATACTATATCACCTGTTTGTAAAGATTCAATTTCTGTCATTACATATACAGGCAATGGCTCTGGTAGTGCCAACTATAACTGGAACTTTGATGGAGGTAATATTATATCAGGCACCGGACAAGGACCTTATATGGTTAGTTGGCCTGTGGCCGGAACTAAAAATATTACGTTACAGGTAGATGAAAACGGATGTCTTTCGCCTGTTACAACAGATACAATAACGATTATCGCTCCCCCAACATCAACTTTTACTGCTTCTGCGCCCGTTTGCCAGGGCGATATGGCAACAATTGCATACACAGGGAATGCCTTGGCAAGTGCTTCTTATAATTGGAATTTTGATGGTGGAACTATTGTGTCTGGCTCTACACAGGGACCTTATAGTATCCATTGGTCATCTTCTGGCACTAAAAATATCTCTCTTATTGTAACAGAAAACAGTTGTCCTTCATTAATAACAACGGTTCAGCAAATGGTTGAACCTCTTCCCTCGGCAAATTTCATATTTTCAGATGTTTGCTTAAATGAAACAATGTTCTTCAATGATTCATCAATTGCTTCAGGTACGCCAATTGCCAGCTGGTCATGGAACTTTGGTGATAACAGCCCTGTTAACAATAACCAGAATCCCTCTTATACTTATAGCAACAATGCAACATATAGTGTTTCTCTACTGGTAACGGATAGCAGTGGCTGCAAAAATGCTGTTACAAAAACAGTTATTGTTCATCCGCTACCAACAGCTATCGTTTCTACATCAAATGTTTGTCACGGCTCTACAGCACAATTTAACAGCCAATCGGTAATCACAACCCCTGATAGTATTATTCTTTCGTTATGGGATTTTGGAGATGGCAATACTTCTGGTGGTACATCTGTTGCGCATCTTTACTCGGCAGCCGGATCATATTCAGTTAAATTACTGGTTACTTCAAATGCCGGTTGTCCTGATTCCGTTACTGCAGTATTTGTTGTTAATCCCAACCCTTCTGTAGCTTTTATTTCCAGTGACACAGTTGGATGTACTCCTCTTTGTATTTCTTTCCAGGATTCAACTCCTGGCTCTAATATCCAGTGGGTGTGGCAAACTGGCGATGGAACAACAGTAAACAATTCACAGAATTTTAATCATTGCTATACAAATGATTCAGTCTTTTCACAAGTATTTTACAGTCCAGGTATCACAGTTACTTCTGATAGTGGATGTATAAGCGCGTTAACAAAAAATAATTATATTGCTGTATATCCTAACCCACTTGCAGGTTTCATAGCTCAACCGGATACTGAACCTTACACCACTCCAATTATTTCGCTTACCGACTTATCTATCGGAACAACATCCTGGAAATGGAATTTTGGTGATCTTCAAACAGATTCTTCATCCACTCCTTTACCTCATTTTTATGCTGATACGGGAACCTATACTATAACTTTGATTTCATCTAACTCCTATAATTGTAAGGATACGGCATATCAAACAGTAAGTATAGAACCCGATTTTGTATTTTATATTCCAAATGCATTCACTCCGGATGAAGACGGTATTAATGATACTTTTTCTGCTAAAGGAACCTTCGTCAGCTCTTATGAAATGAGAATATTTGACCGTTGGGGAAATATGGTTTTCTTCTCCGATAGTTTGGATAAACCTTGGGGTGGTAAAATAATCAACAGTGAAACCACAGCCCAACGCGATGTATATATTTATTCGATTATGGTTACGGATATAAAAAACCGTAAACACAATTATAAAGGACTTGTTTCTTTAATTAGGTAAAATATTGATTTGGTGTAACGCCTCCGGGGTTATTTGTGCATTTTCTTGTACACCTTATTGATTTTTGGTGGGTTAAACCGGGATTTTTCAGTTGATTTTTTAAATCAACTGAAAACAGCTCCTGATAAGGAGCGTACCCGGTAACCCCGACTTAGAAAATCTTACCCTGAGCAATTTTGCGAAGTTTAGATTTTATTAATCGTTTGCAGTTCAATAAAAATTGAACTGTAATATTTGGGTTAAAATAAATAATTTAAAAAAGGTATAATCTTCGTTTTTTTTCTTTAACTTAGTATCTTTAGTACAATAGGGTTTCATATTGACCTTAACTTTATGAGAGATTCTGTAAGATAAATTTATGGATACAACTAAAAAAAGTTACAACATCACTCAATAAATATATTAACCTGCTTTATTTATTAAAATTATCAAGTTATGGAAACACACGTTAAAACCAATATTGAGCTTGGTGGTCAAAAAAAAATCACAGCTTTTAAACAACTGAATATTAAGCAGAGTGAAAACAATCATCATTCATTTGAGCTGAGATTGCCGCTTCAGGATGTTGAAGGCAATGACATTGTTAACCTTCAGAAAAGCAAAGATTTTATTGGCAAACCAATTAAAATAGAAATACTGCCTGAAAAAAATTCTAAACAAACAAACCAGTTTAATCAATTTAACGGAATCATTACTGATATAAAAATTTCGCGCTTTGGCGGAAATATAAGTGATCTTATTATCTGTGGTTATAGCCCGACAATAATTTTGGATGATGGGCCCAACACCAGATCATTCTCAGAAAAATCATTAAGCCAAATCATCAATGAAGTTTTAAAACCTTATCCTAAAAATGATTTGATTTGTAAAATAAACCCTGTTCCTGATACAACAATTCCTTTCTTAATTCAATATAATGAAAGTAATTTTAACTTCTTGCAAAGAATTACACAAACCTACGGACAATGGTCATATTATAATGGAAAAGATTTTATTTTAGGTAACCTTGAATCAGATAATGACCAGATTGAATTAAACGTAGGCCAGGATTTGATCGATTTTGAATTAGGACTCCGATTGCGACCACTTAAATACAAAGCTACCAGCTATCAATATGAAGAAAATCAAACTATAGAACACTCCGGAAGCCAGGTTGCCCTTTCTGGGCTTGACCAAAACGGAAGCTTTGCCAGCCAGGAATCAGATAGTTTATATGGACAAGAACCATTAAACAATTCACATCATTTTTTTAAAAATTTAAATGAACAAAAAGATTTTTATAAAAGTAAAAAATCTTCAAATGCTGCCGGACTTGTAATTGCCAGAGGAATGAGTGTAAATCCTAAATTAAAAGTTGGCTCGAAAGTAACTATCAAATCTGCAGCAGATAAACAAAAAGAAAATTATGGTTCTTATACCATTATAAATGTTTCGCATTATACAGATGGTATGGGTATATACAAAAACAGTTTTGAGGCAATTCCTTCTACTTTAACCATTCCTCCTCAAAACCCAAACTGTAGCGTACCAACATGTGGTATTCAACCGGCAACAGTTAAAGACAATAATGATCCCGATAAATTAGGAAGAATAAGAGTACAATTTTTCTGGCAAAAAAGCCCTGAAAAAACGCCATGGATACGTATGGTTACTCCTCATTCCGGGAAGAATAAAGGCTTTCAGTTTTTGCCTGAAGTTGGTGATGAAGTATTAGTGGGCTTTGAAAATAATAATCCGGATTTTCCTTATGTAATTGGTTCCTTATATCATGGAAAAGCAAACCATTCCGACAGGTTTGATGCCGACAATTATGTAAAAACAATTCGTACAGTAAGTAATAATGAAATAAAATTTTTTGATAAGCCCGGTGAAGAAACAATCACTATACATAATAAAGAATCTGCCAACATTATTGTGTTGAATATTAAAGAAGATAAAATATACATTAAATCAAACGGCACAATTGAAATGCTTGCCAAGGATATAAAAGTAGATGCTGAAAAAACAATTAAAATGAAAGCAGATGAAATTACTATATCCTCAAAAAGCAAAATGTTGCTGGAATCAGAAAATTCATTTACTGTAAAAAATAAAACTTCAAAAATGGAGTCGAACAGCAAAGCAGAAATTAAATCGGCAGGTAAAATGGAAATCCAGGCTGCCTCAGGCTTAGATATTGATGGCGGGCCAAAAGCGTCTTTATCGTCATCAGCTCAAATGGAAATAAAATCCGGACTGGTAAAGATTAACTAAGAATTTTTGAATTTTAGAGTTAAAGGAATTGCAACTATAGAAAGTATAATTCAAAAATTACAAAAAAACGTATGCAATATTATAGCTTCCCTTTATTATTTACCGACTTATTAAAAAAAAACGATCTGGCAAAATGCCGTGATATAAAAGAATCTATAAGTCAGAACATTCATTTGATTTTAATTACCCATTTCGGAGAATATAAGCAGGATCCTTCCTATGGGTGCTCTATCTGGGATAATGATTTTGAAAATATTGTTTCAATAAACTTATGGAAAGAACAGGTTGGAAAGTCTTTAAAAATTGTTTTAACTAATCATGAACAACGATTAACAAATATTACTGTTAAAACAGATATTGGGCAGGAAGAAGTTGTAAACTCACACTTAAAAAAACTAAAGAAAAAGGTAGAGGTTAGTGTTGAAGCCAATATAGTTGAAACCAATGAACCTTTTTATTTTAGAGACAGCCTATTCATTAGTCCTTTATCTTTTGATTAATATATGAGTAACAATAACACCAGTGACAAGATTAAAAACCGCTTGTTAAAAAATGCTTCCCTGCTTTGGGGAGTCCAACAAGCTGAGCTGAGCGGATTCGATCCTGTTGTAAATATGCTTTTTGGCTCCTGCTCAAAAGAATTTGAAAAAATATATAATGAACAGGATGCATCTCAGGCAAGAGTTTTGGAAAGACTCTCTAAACTGCTTTTACCGGAAGTAAATGTTGGATCCATACCAGCCCATGGAATTGTTCATGGCAGACCCAATGAACCTGTTTCTATTTTGAGTAAAAATTCGCAGTTATTCTATAGAAAAAGCAGGCCTGCAAGTGAAAGCAGCTATAAAGAAAATTATTTTGATATTCATTTTGCCCCGCTTAGTGATGTATTGATAGTAGATGGAAGAATTAAATATTCAGTATCTCCACACGGATTATATGAACACAAAGATGTTTATATCAAAGAAAAACTTTTTGGTTATGAAAATAACATCTCTAACAAACTCACCTGCTATCTTGGAATAGAGCTAAATTCAGCTATTGAAAACTTAGACAAACTTAGTATTTACTTCGACTGGTCGTCCAATTCTGAAAAAGAACGGCTGTATGATTCTTTACCTTTTGTAAGATCCTCCATTGATGGCAGGGAAATTCCTGCTTCCACAGGTTTTAAAATGGGTAATCTGAATTTAAAAAGCGAGTTTGTGTTAAATGAAAGCAATGACCTGTTAAACAATATTGAACATACTGTAGCTTCTTTCTATAAAAACAGGTTTATTACTATAGATATTAAAAATAAAAAAGGAGGCATTAATTCCATTGAAAAGAAGAAATATCCTTTACACTTTCCTGACTTGTTTGGCCCCAAAAATTTAGATAAACTACAATCAGATTTACTATGGATTGAATTTAAATTTCCTTCTTATATTTCTGACGAGGTTCTTGATGAATTGGTTTGCACTATTAACTCTTTCCCTGTTTGTAACAAAAAACTAAATGAATTAACATTCAGAATTCAATCAAATTTTAATATAGTTCCGTTAAGTACACACGAGGACTATTTATATAACGTGCAGTCAGTTAAATCATTCAATGGCGAACGCTATAATTCTATTAAAGTATCTGATACCAATAAAATAGAAAATGGCGAATATGTAGTCAGAAAGGGAGGAGTTGAAAGGTTTGATCAACGAAATGCCAAAGACCTGCTGAATTATTTAATTGATTTGCTTAGAGATGAAAGTGCTTCTTTTGCCCTCTTCGGGCAGGAAGCCATTTCAACCAATTTATTTGAATTAAACCAGCAATTAGCTGCGCTTGAACAAAAAGTAAAAAAAGGAAAAGGTGGGGAAGCTGCTAATTATTTAATGATAAAACCTAAATCAACAAAGGATAATATTTTTGTTGAATACTGGACTACTGCCGGTGAAAAAGCAAACAATATACGAATAGGGTCTAAACTACTTACCTCTTCAGCCATTGATATAAGAACAGATGAGCTTATTTTACTCTCTAATACACTTGGTGGCAGAGACCCTCTAAACCAGTCTGAAGTATTAAATAATTTTAAGTCGGCATTAATTACAAGGGACAGGATTGTAACCACAGCCGATATCAAAGTTTTTTGCACTAAAGAGTTTCAGGGACAAGTGAAACATATTTCATTTGAGAAAAAATTTGAGGTGAGTGATAAAGCCAATGCAGGCTTTGTTAAATATTTAGAAGTAGAAATAGAGCCTGCCAATTATGAAAAATATAAACCTGAAGAATGGGAATCAATAGCTGCTATTCTACAGTCAAAATTAGAAACAAAATCATCTTTTATATTGCCTCTTAAAGTGCGGATCAAGAATTAAATGAAAACAGTCCCCTTAAAAGTTGATGGTATAGCTTCCGATGTTAAAGCCGAAGTTATAGGAGCAGGTCTGGTTGAAAATGGCACCAGGATAGATGATATTGTTATTAAACCTGTTGGCATTTCACAACGTAATGTAAGAAAAGATGTACTCGAAATTTACTATAAACAGGGAGCTCCTGACAATGAAGAATACCTGTTTTTAGATGTTTCAAGGGAAAGTATATACGATACCTTACCCCAAGGTGTTTTTCATCAAGCCAAAATTACCGGAAGAAAAAGAACTTCCGATGATTTAATCGAGGAAATGAAACTGTTTAAAAAACAGGAAGAAGCCGCCAGGCTCTTTTTTCTTGCACTCGAAAAAGAATATGGCAGACTCCGCTTATCAGAGGAATTAGAAGAAAGAAAATCTATTCTTGGTTTTTCAGAACACTATAAATATGACCTGTATTTAAAAATATGGCCTGAATTAAAAAAAATTGACCCAAAATATCTTCCCCTTCTGTTTCAGATTCTTCCTGAAAGCTACAAAATATCAGGTAACTATAAGCTAATTTCAAAGTTATTAGAGATTGTTTGTAATAAACCTGTTGATATAAAAAAAATAGAAAATTCAAGAATAAATTATGCCAATACTGTCCATAACAATTTAGGAAATTGTTTATTGGGGCTCAACTTTATTCTTGGTAACCAATATATTGACTTTGACCCGCATCTTGAAATTAATGTCAGAGAAATTGAAAGAAAGGAATTAGCAGACTTTTTGCCCAACGGCAAAATCAGAAAAGTAGTAGACCTATTATGTGAACATTTTTTTTCTTATTCGGCTGAAATTAATGTACTTTTGTTTTTGCAAAAAGAGGAAGAAGGTATCTATTTATCGGATGGGGAAGTTGTAAGTTACTTAGGTTATAATTAAATTCCAACGAATTACGCCCTTTGACTTCGCTCAGGGTGACGCGAGTTACAAATGACTAAACATGTTTGTAATCCCGGAAATGTTCGTAATTCGATAAAATTCGTAGTATGATTTTACTTTCATTTATAAATAAAAGCCAGTTTATACCAATTATATTTTTCACCATTGCTGTGGCATTGGCATCTGTTTTCTTTGCTTTAAAAACCTATAATAAATCCATAAGTTTTAAAGTATTTATGATTTATTCCATAATTACGATTGTTGTATATGGCAGCTCCGGGTTAATTGGTTTTCTTGATATAGACAGTTCTTTAAAAGTTTTTATTATCTCTCAATTCCTGTTTTTCACTTTCGGGATTGTACATTATATTTTTTTGAACAGGTATATTGCGGCAGATAACAATGGCACTTTTTTTCAGGAGGTTATTTTTACACTTTATATAGCTATCCTTGGTATTTTAGCATTCCAGCTAATTTATTCATTTACCCCTCTGGCAGAATATGCATTGCTATTTTCTGCCGCACAAATAACATTTTTACTGCCTTTTTTAATAATTAAATCTGCTGAGCTGGCAGTATTAATCCCTGAAAAAATATATACTAAATGGTATTTCCCGGATAACCTTGATATTGATATTCCTGAAGAGCAATTAGAAGATAAAAACATTATTTTAACTGAGATTCAGGTTCAAAGAAGTCTTGAAAGCCCGGATGTTATACCTATTCGAGGAAGGGCTCCTCTTAAAATGGAATTTGGGTTGTATTTTGCCTTGGCAATTGCAGAATACAATGATTCAAATCCAGGTAAACAAATAAGAATAACTGATGATATGGATGCCGTTTATGGATGGAATTTCTATTTTAAGCCTAAATTTTTTAGCTCACATGAACTTATTGATCCCCAAGTTTCAATCAGAGAAAATGGAATACGGGAAAATGATGTAATAATTGCAGAAAGGGTATAAAAAAATTATAGAATTTTAGATTTATAGTATCTGTTTAAATTTTATTCGAAAAGAATACAGTGAATGCTCCCGCACATATTTCGACAGAGCTCAATATGACCACGCACGAGGTCAGTCTGGGCTTGTCGAAGACGTTGGGCTGTTATAGCAAAATATTTCAATAAAATTTAAACAATTTCTTATAGATTTATAGAATTAAATCTAAGAAAAAAAACAACTCTAAACCTGTCCTGACGACAGGTCAGGATTCAACAACACTAAAATTAATAAGCATGTCAGGAAAATATAACTTTATCAACTGGGTAGACGGAATGAAAATAAGCCGCTCCCATTTTGAAGCTGAAGAAAATGCACTTATTTACCAGTTAGGTGAGGTAGCTTCAGTTGTGGTTAATAAATTTAACTATGGTTTACTACTACCATCAACAGGCCTGGCATCTTCATTAAAAGTAAATCTTGATGTTGACCGGGCCAAACTGTTACGAATAAGTATTTCAAGATGTAAAGCTGTTACTCCCGGAGGAGTTCTCATTGATATTAATGATCAAAACGAAGTTAACAAGCAAAATACCTTAGCTGCTTTATCCGAAGAATTTAAATTAGACGACCTTACCAATGGCCGCTCCTACTATATTACCATATCTGTTAATCCTTATTCAAAAAATCCGATAGGTACACCAGATCCATCTGAAAATCCTCCACGCTACCCTTTTGCTGATTATACCTATTCATTGAATTTGTTAGCTACAGATGATATGAATATTAGAGAAAATGGAGCTTATCATATTGCTATCGGTAAACTTAAAGTGGTACCAAATGGTATTGAAATTGACGATAGATACATCCCTCCTTCATCCAGAAGTAATAGCCAGATTGATTTAGCTGAAGCCTGCAAAGATTTAGATGGAGCTTTGGGCCAAATGGAACTTAACAGCTGTTCAATAGTTCAAAAAATATACAAAAAAGAACAACAAAATGTATTGGCCAAAACTATACTCTATCTTGTTGAAGATTTAGTTAGGTATTTAAGCACAACCGTTCACCATTTCCGGTGGCAGGTTCCGGAACAGCCTCCTGTTGCACTTATTGAATATTTTGCAGCAATGGCTCGCCAGATAAAAAATTCAATTGATGCAAAAACCGGAACAGGAAAAGAAGAAATGCTGAATTATTTTCATGACTGGGTAGTTGAAATTAACCAGGGAGAGTTTGAAGCAATTATTGACGAAATGGTAAATGTTGAATACAATCATAACGATATAAATCAGGCAATGCAGGTTGTTGAAAAATTTGTATTCACACTTTCTTCCATACTTAGCAAATTAAGTAAACTTGATTTTATTGGAGATAAGAAAAAAACTGGAATTATTGTTACTTCTGAAAAAGCTGAAAATACAGACAAACCTAAAAAAAGAAATTTTTTAATATCATAAATTTATATGGAGCCATTAAACTCAAAAGACCGTCTTTGGGCCATTGTTAAACTTTCTTTATTATTTCTATTAACCTTTATAATTTTTATAGTTGCCATATTTTTTGATTATGGAGGAGTTCCTTTAAAAGAAAACCAGCTATTAAAAGAAGAAAATAAAAAGTTAAAAGAGGAACAAGCGGAACTGAATAAATTGTTTCAGCAGTTAGATTCCGTATATGTTAATATATTAAAATTAGACAACGACCCCAATGGTATTATAAAAAGCACTGTTGCCGGTCAAATGGTTGCTATTTCCGGCTTTGCAAAATCCGAATCAAAATTAACAAGCAAAATTTCAAATAATGCTTTTAATTCCTATTCAATCATTCTTTCTGAGAAGCAAAAAACAATGGAAAGTGCCGGACTAAATAAAGATAAAGAAAAACTCGAAACTGAAATTAAAGATCTGAAAGACCAGCTGAAGGATATGAAAGAAGAGTTAAAGGATTGTGAAACCGAGTTAAGAATGGGTTCGAGGAATAACTAATTTTTTTATAAATCAATTACAACACCCTAATAAAACCTAAACTTTCTTGGTTTATCAGAATCCTGCTCCTTTTGCGTTTCCGGAGTTTTGTTTTTATCAGGTGGTGTGTGTGTGTCTTCTGTTTTTAAATCTGCTGATTCTATGGCATTATTTTTATCCTCTGAGGCATTTTTTACCTGCTCCAATAGCTTTTCTTTTCCAATTGTAGTAAATATTTCTTTAGACGGTATTCGCTGCGTTATTAGTTTCATATTGTCATGAAAAAATATCAAAGCAAATGCAGGGTCTTCATCTTCACATATAAATTTTGAAATGGGGCCAAAAAATTCGCGGAGCTGTGCTGCATCACAGGTGGGAAGAAAAATGCGAAGTACTCTGGGGTCATAATAACGAAAATAGAGTTGTTTGCCATCTTCAGTTTTAACCATTAAAAAACGCCTGAAATGCCTGTGAAGTTCAATTAATTCTTTATCCGAAAGTATGTATATCCCCCATGATTTACCCCAGCCGGTATCAAGCACCCAATTAAGAAACGTTGAATTTCCATAACAGCTGAAAAGATAGGGAGCCACCTCCGAAAGTTCTTCCTCTGGCTGCCCCTTGTACAACGACAAGCCTTCCGGATTTAGCCTGTGTGCTGCTTCCATTTCGCAATCTAACCTGGCTGCATCGAGTATTACTGAATACTTTGTATTAATTGACATTTGAATTTACTCGGTTGATTTAGATTGTAGTTATTACGTTTCTGTTATTATTGGTTAACGTAAGTTACAGATTAGTTTCTAATCCGTAAAAATTGAATTGTGTACCCAATAACATATATTTATTAATATTTCGGTGCGCTGCACCTGACAGATTAACAATCGATTTTAATAATCCACAACTTACGTTAGTTAGTATGTATTGGGTACCAGTAGTTCGGAGAGCGTGCCTTTTCCTTTTTAATGTCTACGAACTATCTCAATAGCCCAATAACTCAATAACCACTAACTTAATAACTATCTTAAAGAACAACCACTAACTTTTTGTCTTTCATACATAGATATATTGGAAATGCCGTAGTAATGCCACTTTCAGCATTATAATACTGAAGAGGCGACCGGTTTTCATCATTTATTATGGTTACTAACTTCCCAAAAGCATGAAGTTCCGGTTTCTTCACCTGAATATCAAAATCAATAAGTTCGTTTGCCGGGTCTTCAAAAGTTTCTGCATAAGACTCACGCAGGCTATTCAGATGGCTGTTTAGATTTTTATAAACAGAATCTGCATACACTTTATTTTTTATACCAGTAAGCCTGAAAATTGCATCTACATTTTTATTTTTAAGAGCTTTATGATATTCTTTATAAATATCCATAATTTCACTTACTGTCTGTTCATTAAGCTTTAACACGGGTGATGTACTCCAAAGAGGGGCATCTAATAATAAAGTTGCTTTAAACTCTTTTTTTGAAGAAATAACAGACTGCTTAAGTTTTTCATCGTTGTGGTAATCCGGGAACTCGGCAGAAGCCAGCAATTGGCGATTCTCTCTTACATCATTTATATCTCTATAATAGATTTCGAAATTTGTTTTTGTATGATCAACAAATTCGCTTTCATGTTTAGCAGGTGAAACAGATACCTGCAAAATATTTATTCCATTGATCAAAAGGTGATTGATAGGAAATTCAACAGATGTTGGCTTTCCTTCATTATCTGCATACAAGGGTATATCATTAATTTTTATATCAAAACAAGCAGATATAGCATTTATTTGCAGCGTATAATAAGTTTGATTCATGATAAATGATTATGGTTTTTTAAAATCATAACTAAAAAATTCGTATTTGCTTTCAAACGTTTTTTTATAAAGTTCATGTTTACCCTCAGGCCCATATCCCGCGTGAGAACCATACTTATTGTGTCCTGTATCACTATGAGCTCCACCAAATGAGTTCATTCCACTCCACCAAATGGACAAATCGAGCATTCCACCCACACAATTTAACACTTTTGAATTCGAGACATAGCTTATTGCAACTTCAAATCCGCTTTCAACACCTACCTTATACTCCATAGTAGCGTGGACTATCCATATATCTGTGTCAACCCTAAGAACAGTTAATTCGGCTGCAAGTGGAATTTTTCCTTTTATTTTACCGGTGACATTTTCTATTTCTCTGTTTTTGATAACAAGTTCAATTTCTCCGGCAATTTCAACTCCGGCCTTAAGAACTAATTCTAAAAAACCATCCACCAATCTTTGCTTAATTTTTTGAAAAACTATGCCCCCTGGCAGAGATTGTAATACTGTTGTTGTAATATTCCATTCCAGAAAAAAACCAATAAGGGGATTTGTTTCAAGTTTTATTTTGCCTTCATAAGTAACGGTAGGCAAACCGGAATCCTCTTGCCAGGAGCCACCAACGTGGAGATCTACCACGGGTAATTTTATACCGAGCGCCACAGGGCTATCAAAAATCTGAGTTACACCAGCCGCATCTTTTTTTCCCTTTATTTGTGATAGTGCCACCTTGGCCTTATCTACAATTTTACCAACCTTTTCTAATGTTTCAATTGTTTTTTGAAAAACAACTTCAACCTTATGTTCATGGCCATCGTACTTTATTTCTCCCCCAACACGCACTCCTTTTTTTACTTCCGTAGATTTTTCCTGGGTTGTAGTTGTTTTTATCCTACCCATTCCATTTCGGGCATCGGCTCTTGCCGCTTTTCTATTTCCTGGTGTTTGCTCAACCTCTACCCTGTCATCAGTCCACCCTTTTTTTTCTCCGAAGTTAAAACCAATAAATACATCAGTTTCAGTATCAGGGTAAACTTCAATGGTAACAGATTCGCTAAGATGCCCACATCGGTTAGCATTAATGGAATATTTGTCAGTAGCTAATCCCCAGGGAAACAACTGAATACGGGTACTGGAAGTAACATCAAGTTCCAATTTATTTTCAGTGCTGGATGGTAATATTTTGAAGGTATTACTACCTGTATTAAAGCTGCGTTTATTGTTGTGGGTTTCAGGGCAAGGTCCTGCGGGGCCTTTTAACTCAACAGATACTTTTGCTGGTTTATTTTTAAAACCCGCTACAATTCCAATCGTTCTTTGGGTAGCGTTGGTGGAACGTGATACAATCAGATCAAATTTACGTTCGGGTTTAGTTACTTTAACAGCAGTAAAGTTACATACCTTGTTATTAGGATCATTTTTGGGTGCAGGTTTGTTGGCTAAAGGACAATTCTGCACAGATGTTGATGGAGGTACATTGGTGGTATTTTTAGCAATATTCTTTTTAACATCTTTAGTAAGATCTGCATCTGATTTTGCCGGTGGTGGATACCAATGACCATTAGAAGGTGTATTAACGGGTTCTGCCATAGCTTTATTTTTTTATGATACTAAGATAACTGATTGCGTTTATATACTTCTTTACAAATCTGAACTATTTTATCGTCTTCATTACGTTCCGGCCAGGTGAGTATCTCAATCGCCCATTGTGGCATACGTGGATGAAAATAGTTGGGATTTTCAGCAACTGTAAGTATATACATGAAAACATTTTTAGAGTCATATATACCATAATTGTTTGCCATTTTTATTTTGCTTAAAATAAAAGTTTCCCACTCACCATCAGGCCGGGTTGCATATACTTCCGGATGTTCATCTTTGATAAGTTTTTTACAGGATAATACAAAATCCCGGAATTTAATATCATTAATTTGTTCAAGCTGTTGTTTTTTGATGATAAGCATGATAATTTCAGATGTTTGATTTTGTAATTGCTGTCATCAACTTTATAAATAATTTAATTCAATTTCAATCCATGTTTAAAAAGAAATTCTATGTATTCCCACATTTGAATAACACTTGTTTCTGCAGAAGAATAAGGATATAGCATTCCTTTAAATAGTTTATGTTCCGCTTTATATTTTTCAAACATTTTTATATTTGAATTAAATACGCAAAATTCAACGTTTGCAATCCTGTCGGCAAGTTTTAATGGAATTGACTTTGCATTGGATTGTAATTTTTTATAGACCTGCATTTTTCTTTCTTCTCTTTTTAGACTCTTATCGTCAGTGACAGCCCAAACATGTTCAGCTATTTCTTTTCCAAAACAGCAGGAGAAGGGCCATTTGCTGCACTCATCATAGCCTGCTGACATTTTTCACAGAATGGAGCCCCGGTATCGGCAGCTTGTTTTAAAGCAGTTACCTGAGAGAGTTCAGGCACTACAGTAACCATCTCCAGCAACATCTGAAGTGGCATACCTCCTGAATTTTCACCGATTAATACAGTAGGGCATCCTACAACAATAGCTCCACCGTGTGCACATTTATCGCCTAAACGAGCTGCCGGCTTTCCACCTATGAAAACACCGGTTGAGCCCTTAACAATAGTATCAGGAGGGCCTGTACATACACACATATCCGTCATAACTGCTGCCGGCATACCTCCTATTAAAACTGTAGGACATCCCGGACCAATGATTGGGCCGCCAACATGCGGAACGGTTCCTGTTACCATTGGGCAGGTATGCATATCACCTATTCTTGCTGCCGGCTTTCCCATTCGTTTAATTTTACAGGTTTATATTATTATAATAATTCCATAATAAAGTTTTTATGGGCATATCCAAAGTGATACTCTGGTTAAAATAACTCCTGTGCCACTGGTAGGGAGGTTAAACTCATCACCATACAGAAGTTTGGTACCATCCCATAACGAAAAATGTCCGGTTGCATCGCTCCAACCACTTACATCAAATGCAATGATTCCTTTTTTATTATAGAAATCAACTTGTCGTATTTTGGTTCCTTTTTCAATAATAGTAGGTGACCCGAACACATTATGCATATATTTTTTTAGTTCCGCCACCCTATATCCGTATAGCAAACCATCGCCTCCCTTTATAACCTCCATACCATGTCCTCGCTTTATCCTGTATGCTACACCGGCATAATTTAATGCTTTAGAATGTATAAATTGCTCCTCTCACAAAGATATAAAAAGGAGAGGACAAATCAAATTTTCATTCCTTAAGAAGAAACTGAACAAAATTAATTTTACTGGCGTTTCCTGATAAATTAATCAAACTCAAAACTGAGTTGAAAGCTATTATTCTCAAAGATAATATTTTTCTAAAAAGGGTAATCACTTGATTTGAGTAGATTGTAGATTCCAGTAGCCATAGCGCAACAAAAGAAAACAGGTACAGCAAAAAACCTTTTAGGAAGGATGAATAACTTTTCTTTCATTACCTTCAATTTTAAGCTATCCCCCATATAAATCATTGCAAAATATACGACAGCCATTACAAAAGCTCTTTATAATTAGAATTTTATTGAACTGCATGAATAATTACAGCAATTAAAGGAGGGATAACCCCTGCTATTATAAGCCATTTACCTCGTTTTGTAATTCCATATTTACCTTTTAGAATAAAAAGTCCTGTTATATTTATTACAATGAGCATAAAAGCAAAAACATCAGATGCCCATTTCCAGCCTTTGAGGCTATTACGATGGATTACATTGGTTTGATAAAAAAATGGCCGCTTTGAAACTCGTTCATATATTCCTTTTCTTGTTGTGAAATTAAGGTGCAATGAAGCATTGTCATAATAAATTTTTATTTGATCGGAAGTTGGAAAGTCGGCTATTTTATATTTGTTTTCACCAACCAATTTCCCGAATTCATTGATTTGTTTTTCTCCTGTTTCGGCTCTTGTTAAAGAGGCTGGAATTGTTATTGTATTTTTAGTTATTATAAAATCAGGGTTCCAGTCGTCCACATGATTTAGTGCAATTCCGGAAATACAATACACTAGAATGAGAGATGAGAAAAAGTATCCGAGGTCGCGATGTGTAGCAGCATTGAGCCTCCTGATTTTTATTTTTTTCCAATCAAACATATTTGTTAATTCATTGCATTTGTTTGAATTTTGTTTGTATATTCCTTAGCAATAGCTATTACCCAGGCTTCTATGTTTGAATCAGGAAGAATTGCATCGGGTTTATAAAGAACTTTTTCACTATTATTTTTTACTTTTTCAATACCACCACCAATAATTTTTATCTGAAAATTTTCATCATGTGCCACAAGAACGGGAATAACAAGGGCAACTTCTTTTTTCTTAAGCACATTGTTTATAGTTTTTGTGGTTTCTTCGGGGTTATAGCGGGCAATATGTCCGCACCAACCATACGTATGTTCTGTAATTCCTTTATGTTGTTTTACAAATTCTGCTACTTTATTGAACAGTTCACCCCACTCTTTATCATAGGTTTCATCACCGTATCCAATAAGAACCAATCCTTCTTTTTCAGGATTTTTTGATAACGCTTCCGTACGTCTTAATACATTTTTTTGTAAGATGTCAGTAAAGTCTAACAATGGAGTCATGTGCGTTTTGGCTTTAGGCGTGTAACGTTCTATCTTTTCAATTTTTAGCATTTCCATTGATTGAGGATCTTCTTTTTGCCCTATAATTGTTGGAATATCTTCAAATGAGTGAGGACTAACGGTTAAGAATACCGGAACAATTATTATATCGGTGAAACCTTCTTTATCAAACTCTTTTAAGCGTGTGGCAATTGACGGTTCAGTATATTCCATGAAAGCGGTTTTGATTCCTTTTACCTCACCACTTTTTAAAACGGAGTCAGTGACATTTTTTTCGAGCTCTAATAACGCATTTCTCCATGTCTCGGAACGTGAGCCATGATTAACCAACAAAAGGCCAATCTTTTGGTTTTCAGATTCTACTGATGCTTTTAATTTATCATTTGTACTGTCGGTTTGGCAGGAATGAAAGGTAATGATAATTAATAAGGCACTTAAAACGTTAAGGGCAGTTTTAATTTTTTTTGATTTTATATTTTCCATAGGGGGATTGAAGATATTATTGCATTGCATTAGTTCTATTGTTATACTTCGGCTGAATGAGTTTGGAAATAAAATGCAAACCCATTCACTCAGTATATATTACAAAGATATTACGATTTAGAAATGATACCAATACCATAAAAATGGTAATTTGGAAAAAGAATGAAAAACTATTTAGCTATTCAGTAATCGAAAGTAATATCGATACGGTATCTGTAATAGTCCAATGCGCATAAGGCTTTTGGCCTATAACAGCTACTCTATCGGCATTAACCATTCTAAAGTTTAAAATGCCCTTTGGACTATTTTGAACTAAGAATTGGTATAATAAGCTACTGCTCTATTTTTAACTTATTTATCGCTTTTAATGGGCCGGGACAATGCTGCGAGTGGCAATTTGCACAAGCTGTAATTACTGCATTGTAATTTTGGGTGAGTTCTCCTTTAGGCGAGTTATAAAGGGTTTGAAGACTATTGATATAATTAGTTGCAAAACCCTCAAATGATTCTTTTTTTGTATCTGAGTCGGTTGGTGTTGCGGTGTGTATTTTTAAAAATTCTTCCGGAAATTTTTCCGGCAACTCTCTCTTTTTAATTTTTTCTTTCAGGCTTTCGGCAGAACTCTTCATTTCCCGCATCAGTAAAGCCAGCTCACTGTCACCATTCGGGTTAAGTGGCTTTTCAGAACAGGAAATTTTAGTTGTTTCTGCTTCTTTGACAGGTTGTTTTTCATTGCCGGTACATTGGGAAAGCAACAAAACAACAGACATTAAAAACAGAACAACAGAAAGTTTATTTTTTAGGGGCTGCTTCATTTTGTAAAATAACACCATTTGCTTCGAATGATATATTTATTTCAGGTTCTGTAATTTTTGCAATTTCTTCTTTTGTTTGTCCGGCATCTTCGGCATAATGCTGTAGCTCTGCAACCGATGTAGTATCTCTATATGCAAGACCTTCAATAAAAACAGTTTTTCCTGCTGCGTCTTTTGGCATAAAAAAGGCGTAATCCTTAAAACGAACCTTCATTGACTGGTTGTTTCCAATACTCAGGTTCATCCAGCAACCTTTTTTCTGGCAAACGTCTTCAATAGTTCCGGTAAGTTTTATTTCTATCGAATCTTTTCCATTCATTTTTGCAATAAGCTGGTCAGCACTGATGGCTGCATCCTGAGTAATACTGTCACCAAAATATTCCAATGTTAATCCGGCTGCTGCTATTTGCTCATTGTTCTCGGGCTGGTGATTGGTACAGGCTGTGAGTAGAGTGATACCAAGTGCTGAAAGAAATACTGTATTTTTCATTGTTTTTAAGTTATGCGTTAAATAAAACAGGGCACAAAAGTAGAAATATTTATATATACTACACGTATAAATAAAGTAAAACTTTCACTGATTATAGATTCTGAAAAAGAGAGCAGTTATATATTCCAGGTATCAATCCGAAAGGTTGGCAATTTTTACAAGTTCTTTATTATTTAAAATTTTAATCTTTTTTCCGATAAGATTAACAACTTTACTTTTATGAAATTCAGATAGAACTCTTATAGCGGTTTCTGTGGTAGTTCCGGCAATGTTGCCTATGCTTTCACGTGTAAGAACGGTGTTTATAGTTAAGTTATCCGGTTCTAACCCAAAAAATTCCTTTAACATCAATATAGTTTCTGCAATTCGTTCCCGTACCTGTTTCTGAACCATGTTTACAGCCTTTTGCTCGGCATTTTTTAAATCGGACGATAGTAACTTGATAATTTGTATGGAAAGCGATGGGTTTGCAATAATCTGGTTTTGATAAGTTGCCTTAGGAAAAAAACATATTAGCGAATCTTCTATTGCTGTGGCTGAAGCATGATAATTGTCTTCGCTTAAAAGAGCACGGTAACCTATAACATTACCTTTTTTGGCAAGACGTAAAATCTGCTCTTTACCATCGTGCCCGAGTTTATGAATCTTTACTTTTCCTGAATACATACAGTATAATCCATGCGGATAGTTCCCTTCATAAAAAATAATCTGTCCTTTTTTATAGGAAATATGCGATTTACTTTCCGAGAGAGCAGACAATTCCAGTTTGTTTAAAACACAAAAAATGGAATTAACCGATGACTCACACTTATCACATGGTGGAACTTCTTTTTGTTTATTTTTAGGAATCAACATTGCTGAACATTTAGTATACGCAAAATTGTGGTTATTTATCATAATAAAATATGATGTAAATCATAAAACCGCCAAAGATGTGTGATTTTTTGATGTTTTGTGAATCAATGTATGAAGCATAAACGTAGAGGAGATTTCTCACTCAATTCGGCTTGTTCTTCTTATTAGAGCCTCTTTGTATTGTTTTTTTTCTGTTTCGGTGATAGGTTTTAGTGGAGGAACAGCAGTTGGTCTTGCATTAGCATCAAGTGCAACAAATGTAAAATAAGCTTTATTGGCCAGTGTAGGTTTTAGTTCAGGAAGACGTTTAGTCCATACTTCAGCATAAATCTCCATAGACGTTTTAAAAGCTCTTGTAATTTTTGCTTTTATTGTTAGTATATCTCCCAGCTTTGCCGGTGCTTTAAAAGATACCTTATCAATAGATGCTGTTACAGCTATCTTGCTTGAATGTGTTTGAGCACAAATAGCGCAGGCTATATCCATTAGCTGTATAATTCTTCCTCCCTGTATTATACCCATAGGATTAGTATCATTCGGAAAAACAACTTCCGTCATAATAATTTCTGAATCCCCTGGTGTTTTTATTGGTTTACTCATATTTATTTACAGAAACCGGAGCTTCCCAGATTATTTTTTTTCCCAACCCCAGTGTATTGTCTGTCATTTTTACATGCAAAAGTTTTATGCCCCATAGTTCTCCCTTCATTGGTAAAGCAAATGGAAACATCTTATAATAGGCTCTTTTCGCTTTTACAGATAAGCTGCCGGTAAACGTCATAAACTTTCCTGTAAACTGGATTCCTTTTATAGTTCCTATTTTGCTTACATCGGGAATAATTGTGCCTGCAACGTTGTTATTAAGCAGGGCATTGCAAATGTGCAGTGTTTCTCTTGCAGATTTGAATACAAGAAGATTATCGCTTTCTAAGTATGCATAAAAACAATTAGCGCAATAAGGACTATCATTCACTGCAGTACACAAAGTCATATTTTTCTGGCTTTCTATAAAAGAAACTATTTTTTTATCCATACTATGCTTATAACTTTTTTATTTGTATACAATTTACGGGGCAGTTAACTACTGCTTTTTTATTTTCTTCCAGCTCATCATCACCAACAGTTATTAAATAAGTGTCTTTTACTTTTTTACCACCTATTAAAACACTTTTCCCGTCTTTTCTTGACATTCTCCATCTTGAATAAGAGGCTTCAGCACAAGCATAACATCCGATACATTTATTCCGATACTGAATTATCTGTATCATTTGCATTTATAATTTTATATAATTTATCAGACGGGCGTATTTTATCTTTTAAGGGCATGGAAAACACATCACCCTTCTTTACACAATTCACAGCAGCGTCCTGTACCCGTAATTCTTCTACCTTGGTTTGAATTACACCAGTTGTTGGCCCTGTTATCAATACGGTATCTCCAACCGAAAGCTGGTTAGATTCTAATTTAAATTCACCGGCTTTCTTCTGGCTGTAATATTTCATTCCTTTGCCAACATATATTTTTCTTTGTGTAGCCTTTGAACCATATTCATCAGTCCATTCGCCCATTGTTTTTCCTAAATAATATCCTTCCCAGAATCCCCTGTTGAAAACGGTTGATAATTCTTTTTTCCATTCGGAAACACGTTTTTCGTTATAAGTTTCCTTGTAATAGGAATCGATAGCTTCACGGTAACATTTAGTTGTTGTATATACATAATCAGCAGAACGTCCTCTTCCTTCAATCTTTAAAATGTCAATACCACTTTCAATCAGTTTATCAATAAAGTCGATGGTGCATAAATCTTTTGCTGACATGATGTATTCATTATCAACTTCAAATTCAATTCCTTCTTCTTTATCTTTTACAACATAAGCTCTTCTGCAATTTTGAATACATGCTCCCCTGTTTGCTGAAGCATAATTGGAATGCAGACTTAAATAACATTTGCCTGATATGGCCATGCATAAGGCCCCATGTGCAAATAGTTCAATCTTAATAAGCTCTCCGGAAGGACCTTTGATATTATAACGCTTTATTTGTTTAACAATATCTCCAACTTGCCGTAGGGTCAATTCTCTGGCTAATACAACAGTATCTGCATATTCTGAATAAAACTTTATGCTTTCTATATTGCTGACATTTGCCTGTGTAGATATATGAACCGGCATTTCTGCTTTTTTGGCATGATATAAAACTGCCTGGTCGCTGGCAATTACGGCACTGATTCGATTTTCCTTTGCCACTTTTATGATATTCTTCATTAAAGAAATATCATGGTCATAGATGATTGTATTTAATGTAAGATATGTTTTTACCTTTTGTTTTGAACAGATTTTAGAGATTTCAGCCAAATCATCAGTAGAAAAATTATTACTTGACCTTGCCCGCATATTTAATTGTTCAATTCCAAAATAAACAGCATCTGCTCCACCCTGAATAGCAGCTTTTAAAGATTCAAACGATCCTGCCGGAGACATTAATTCTACTCGTTTCATCTGTTTATTTTTATTTTTTAATTATTGTCAGTACCTGTTCCGAATTTAATTCGGAATGGAATGTCCATAAATAACCGTTGCCGGTTGGTATGATAATACTTGTGGACATTTCATAATTTTTCTTTGAAACGCTAAATATGGCGTTTTTTTAGTGAAAAAGAAAATGATTTATATCAATTTAAGAGGTTGTTTAAATTTATTTTATGAAAATATTATAGCGTATTTTTGAGCGAAACGAGGCAAATTTTGCAGCCATAGTGGACGAACTATGGCGAAAAATTTAACGAAGTTGCAGCCAAAAAGACGCATAAGAATAAAATTAAATAAATTTTAAACAACCTCTAAAGGTAATACCAGTATAGTGTAGAAAATTACTTCCCGAAACGCTATATCAATTGGTATTAAATAACTGATGTTACGCAAAATTTATATCTAATTCAGAATATCTCTATATTTCCACCTGTCATTTCGAACGCAGTGAGAAATCCTGTCAATCAATTGCAAAGATTTCTCTTCCTGCTTTCAGCAGGATTCGAAATGACAATGATTATGATTATGAATTATTTAAAGCAGTCATTTTTATTGTCTTTTTGAGAAAATTACCCTTTATCAATTCTTTTGTCCATTACAAGTATAAAAGTCTATCATTTTTAAATCTTTTTCTTTGCGTAACATGAGTGAAATAACGATGAAGGAATTAGTTTGAACGTAAACGGCTGGCAATCAATAAAACTATTCCCGCAACTATTAAAAGGTTTACATAAAATAACAATGAAGAGTAATAATATCCTATCATACTTTTTGCTATCCATGTTGATATTGCCTGCATAAAAATGAGCAATTCGTTTAATATGAATCCCAGTAAAATAAGAGTCATGCCCGTTTTATTATTCCTGTTTAAATCAAGTTCTTTATGACTAACTAAAAATGCAAACAGGAAGAGCGAAACAAAACCAATAAACACCAAATGTAAATATCCTATGGTAAAACCTCTGATTTGATACGCTAAATCAGCAAAATAATGGAATGCAGTAAAAAATTGCAAAATTACTTTGATACAGAAACAAAACAAGGAGAAGCACATAAGAAAATATACCCAACCACTAAATTTACTTTTTATTTCGAATTTTTTGTCCGCTATTAATGATAAAAATATGATTAACGCAGTGAGTTGTATAAAAGCTGAAACTCCTGCTATAATATAGATACTTACGTGTGGTTTCGTCCATAAAACAGAAAGGAGATAAGAAGGAATAACAGATATAAATAGTAAGCCCCGCAATAAATTCCCTTTTTTTACTGAGAAACTAATGGTATTGTTTTCCAGCATCCTGAAAAATAAACCCAATATGGCAAAACTAAACCAACCATTATACTGAAAGTGTAAATAAAAATAAATGGCATTATAATACAAATCACTTTTTCCTCCATTGGCCGAAAGAATTGGCCCAAGGCTAAAAGGCCCCAGCGAAGAGATGACCATAAAAAACAATCCTGCTTTGATAAATTTGAATGACAAACGTTGTTTGTTATCAGGATTGAGGCTTGCATCTTTTAAAAACTGATAGGTGAACCCAAAAGAAGTAAGTATATGTAAAGTAGAAAATGCAATAGAAAATAATCCATACCCCTGAATGGGGAAACTCAGTAACATTCCGATGTTAGCTGCTTGCGTGAGCCAAAACAGAGATTGGTAAATTTTATTGCTTTGCTTTTGAGGACTTAAAAATGAATAAATGAGAAGCGCAAATAATATATTATAGACCCATCCCAGGAAGGCAATATGAGAGTGGGTATGAAGAAGATTACTGTAGTTGAATCCTAATGATACGAACCCCATAAGCCGGAGAACACTTCCCAGGAGTGCTGTTATCAAAAGGTATAAAAGAGAAGTGTTTAACCAGGTTTTGTTCATAGCTGATTATTTGCTCTAAAGGTATTTATATTTTTACTTGTATATAATTTGTTTTTTAAAGGTTAGATGGCTTTCACCCTTAATTTCCCCTGATAACAGGGAAAGAGATGTTCAGTTGCAGTTCCCCCGACCAGCCATAAAAAACAATAGGGTTAAGATCAAATATATTTTATTTTCTGACCTGCGTCAACATTGCGATGCTCTCTGTAAGCTTGGCGACAGCCATTTAATAATGGAAAAAATTGCGAAAGAAATAATATGATGGGTTTTTCAGAAAGAGATGACAAAAATATAAAACACTAAGATCAAAAAAACATGAAAACAAAAACTCGCAAATAAAAATACGAAGTCACTTTATTTTTTACCAATACATTTCATCCACTCAAACAAAGTTGCACACATGGCCATAGTAACTTTTTCTGTACCCTGTTCGTCCGTCTGAATAAGTGATTTTATATTTTTGATAAGAATTTTCATCTTGAACAATATTTTATGAAAGTAGGAGTTATTGCAATAATTTTAAAATTAAAATTGACTAAAAAAGCATAATTTCATAGGATTAGTAGCTTTAATATTCTTTGTATAAATTCAATTATGTTAATCCCACAAAAATGAAGCAAAACAACCTGCTATTCCCCTTTTTGTATGCCTTAATACTTAATTCTATAATTGGCCTAGCCCAAACAAATCAAACATATACTATCTCCGGTTTTATCAACGAACAAGGCAGCAAAGAAAGCCTGCCGGGTGTAAATATATATGCGCCTAAACTGAAAGTGGGAGTGGTATCAAACAATTACGGCTTCTATACATTAACCCTGCCAGCCGATTCAGTAGAACTTATAATAACTTATGTTGGTTATCAGCCTCAAATCTTTAAACTCGACCTGCACAAGAATATTCAACTCGATATTCCTTTAAAGACAAGTATTGATTTACAGGAAGTAGAAGTTTCAGCAGAAAAAGTGGAAAAAATAAGCCAGGAAGTTCAGATGAGTAAAATTGACCTTCCGGTAGAGCAGGTTAAAAATATACCCGCTTTAATGGGAGAGAAAGATGTGTTAAAAGTCATTCAGTTATTACCCGGTGTACAAAAAGGAAGTGAAGGCAGCAGTGGCATTTATGTCCGGGGTGGCGGGCCAGACCAAAACCTGATTATTTTAGATGATGCTACTGTATACAATGCTTCCCATTTATTTGGCTTCTTTTCTTTATTCAATGGCGATGCGTTAAAAAGTATTGAACTTACCAAAGGGGGATTTCCTGCCCGCTATGGGGGGCGATTATCTTCCGTATTGGAAATGCAGATGAAGGACGGAGATAAACAGAAAATTCATGGAGAGGCCGGTATAGGCATTATATCTTCACGTTTAACATTAGAAGGGCCTATTCTGAAAGATAAGCTGTCATTCCTTGTTTCGGCAAGAAGAACCTACATTGATATATTGACCCAACCTCTTATCAAACAACAAACAGGTGTAAATACCGGTTATTATTTTTATGATTTAAATGCCAAGTTGAACTATATAATAGATTATAAAAACAAAATCTACTTAAGTGGATATTTTGGCAAAGACAAGTTTTATCTTAAAAACAATGTTGATGCAAACTATACATCAGAAGCCGGATTGGGCTGGGGAAATGCCACAGGAACATTACGCTGGAACCACCTTATAAATGAAAAAACATTTTCAAATGTATCACTCATTTTCACCAATTTTTTATTTGACATATCTGCTAAAGAAAAATTTTCAGGAGATTATTATAATTTAAGCTATTTATCAGGAATCAGGGACTATTCTGTTAAATGGGATATTGATTACTCACCTAATGCCAAACATTTTATTAAGGGCGGGCTTTTAGCAACGTATCATTATTTCAGACCAAGTGCTATAGTAACAGAAAGTTCCTATTCGGCTGATAATTTTTCCCATAAAACACGAATTGATACGTATGAAACAGCCATATATGCAGAAGATGATTTTAAAATAAACGAAAAATGGCGGGCAAATGGAGGTATACGCTTTAGCAATTTTAATGTACGCAGCAAAAGTTATATAAACCCCGAACCACGTATCTCACTGCGTTATTTGCTTAAATCCGACTTATCAATCAAAGCAAGCTATGCAACAATGAACCAATATTTGCATCTGCTTTCCAATTCAGGGTTTGGCTTGCCAACAGATTTATGGGTACCTGCTACAGATAGAATAAAACCTCAGCAATCACAGCAGGTAGCATTAGGGGTAGCTAAAGACCTCACCATAAAAGAAGCTTCTTTCATGGCATCAATAGAAGGTTATTATAAAAAATCAAAAAATATAATCGGGTACAAGGAAGGAGCCTCCTTCCTTAATATCGATCCAACAGAAAACTCATCAGACTTTTCTTACGAAGATATTGTTACCAGTGGTAATGCAGAAAGCTATGGAGCGGAATTTTTTTTCCAGAAAAAATTTGGCAAATTAACCGGCTGGATAGGATATACGCTTTCCTGGACCTGGCTGCAATTTGATGAACTTAACTTTGGAAAGAGATTCCACGCCCGTTATGACAGAAGACACGACCTTTCACTTGTAGGTATCTATAAGCTAAATGAACGTATTACTTTATCAGCAACATGGGTATACGGCACAGGCAATGCAATTACATTACCTCTTTCTTCATACCAGCTTGCGGAACAAAATCCTCATCCACAAACAGAATATAATAATTCTTATACTGTGAATGATTATGGAGAAAAAAACAGTTTCAGAATGGCTCCCTATCACCGTTTAGATATAGCCATTCAATTTCATAAGAAAATGCCAAAATATGAACGAACATTTGAACTTGGTGTTTATAATGCTTATAACCGGAAAAACCCATTTTTTTATTATACTCAATACGATTATAATACACAACAAACCAAATTAAAACAAGTTTCCCTTTTCCCTGTCATTCCTTCCATTTCATGGACCTGGAAGTTTTAATATACAAGTTCGACAAACATAAAAAATGAAATATGAATAATCTTTTTTCCATTCTAATTATCAGTTCAATAATCTCTTTTATTTCCTGTACCAAGGATGCGGATGTTAAATTACCGGCTGTTGAACCGAAATTAGTTATTAGTTCGTTTATTTCTCCACAGGATTCAATCGTTAAAGTGGAAGTTACAATGAGCCAGCCGTTATACAATAATTCCAATGCCGGACAATTTTCAGCCGTTTCCAATGCAACGGTTCAGATTAATGATGGTACTATCACGCAAACATTAGCTTATGATTCAACAGGTAATTATTATTTTGTAAACACCTCGCTATTTCCCATAACAGTAGGAACAATCTACTATCTGACAGTATTAACTCCGGATGGCAAAAATATAAATGCAAGCACAACTGTTCCCACGTTAAACTCAACGTTAACATACACAAGTCATCAAATAACTGATCCCTATGGGTCGGAGAAATACGTTATTGAAACTTCCTGGAATGATACTCCAGATACTGAAGATTACTACAGAATAGCTTTTTACAATAAAGATTATTATCCTGGCAATATTGATACCACCTATTGGGCCCTGCTTTCCGAAAATTTTTCTGATAAAGGTAAAGATGGAGGAGCCTTTAATCAGAATTCTGAAATATACACTTATAGCAGTACCGGAACAGTTGAAGGAGAACTTTACCTTATACATGCATCAAAAGAATATTATCTTTTCCACTCCAAATTGCTGGATGCCGCATACTCTGGAAGCCCGTTTTCAGAACCTGTTCAAATGTATTCAAATATTAATGGTGGGTATGGTGTTTTTGCGGGGTATAACTCTTATAAACTGTTGGTTTCCCTGTAATTGATTATTTATAGATAACAAACAGTGAAAAAAATCACAATTATTTTTGCTTTATTCTCAATCATTATGAATGTGAGAGCACAGCTCGATACTGTATTTAAAAATTCTTTAGACTATTCAAGAAAAGACTATTCAAAAAAAGATATTTATGTCTCGGGGGCATATTTTAGTGGAGTATTTAGATTTATACCTAAAGATACGACAGAAGATTTTAATTTTTATGAGGGAATCAACAGTTCATTGCAAATTGAATTGAAGAAAAATGTGGCAATCAATTTTTGGTATGGATTTACACCTAAATTTAACTATAATGATACATGGTTAAACAATAAAATAACAATATTAGGCTCCAATATTAATTTCCCCTTGTATAAATACTATAAACATTTCGGTTTTTATATGATGGGAGGAATTTCATGGAAAAAGATAACCGGATATTATACTACCTCAAATAATGTCTTCGCACAATCTAAATTCCAGGAATACTCTCCATACATTTTTAAAACATTGGGTGCAGAAACAGGAATTGGTTTTGAGTATAAGATCAACTATTTACAATTTTACTCATTATTCAAATTCAGGTTGAACAATTCGATTAAATACGCTAAGGGATTGTATGCTCCAATATATGCTCCAACAACAGAGTCATTTGATTTCATTATTGGAATAAGGTTAAAAATTCCTAAAATATTTAAAAATCCCAAACAGCGTTATACTTGGTTTTAGTAACACTTTTTTAGTTTAATTGATTAAATTTGTCTGTTCTATATAAAACTATGGCTGGCAATACTTTCGGGAAATTATTTACACTTACCACTTTTGGCGAATCGCATGGGGAAGCCATAGGCGGTGTTATTGATGGTTGCCCTGCCGGATTACAAATTGATACTGATTTTATTCAATCCGAGGTAAACAGAAGACGCCCCGGACAATCATCAATAGTTACACAAAGAAAAGAAACGGATAAAGTAGAATTTCTTTCAGGAATATTTGAAGGTGAAACCACAGGAACTCCTATTGGATTTATTGTTCGTAATGAGGATCAAAAAGCAAAAGATTATGAACATATCGCTGATGTATATCGCCCTTCACATGCTGACTATACCTATGATCTAAAATACGGCATACGCGATTACAGAGGTGGCGGGCGTTCCTCAGCACGCGAAACAATAAGCAGAGTGGTTGCCGGAGCTATTGCGAAATTAATCCTTAAGCAAAATAATATCTCCATTTTTGCCTATACTTCACAGGTGGGCGACATACAACTGTTAAAAGATTATAACAATTTAGATTTCTCTAAAATAGATTCCAATGCTATTCGTTGTCCGGATCAGTTGATTGCGGAAACTATGATACAACGTATTGAACAAATTAAAAAAGCAGGTGATACCATTGGCGGAGCAATTTCATGTGTCATAAAAGGTACACCAGCTGGTCTTGGAGAACCTGTATTTGATAAATTGCATGCAGACCTTGGAAAAGCAATGTTAAGTATCAATGCAGTAAAAGGTTTTGAATACGGCAGTGGCTTTGAAGGAACAAAAATGAGGGGCAGTGAGCATAACGACAGCCCCATCCCCAGCCCTTCCCCTTTAGGGAAGGGAGCTGGTATAGCTTTTAAATCAAATAACAGCGGTGGTATACAGGGAGGAATAAGTAATGGAGAAGATATTTATTTCAGGGTTGCATTTAAGCCGGTTGCTACCATTATGCAAAAACAAACTACGGTAAATTCAAAAGGAGAAACTGTGGAAATGATTGGTAAAGGACGGCATGATACTTGCATATTGCCACGCGCTGTTCCTATTGTGGAAGCAATGGCTGCATTGGTGATGGTGGATCACTTTTTGAGAAATAAAAGTGCGAGAATATAAAAAACAGTATCAATCATTACAATTATAAGTACTCAAAAATCCCTCGACTACGTTCGGGATAACACTTAACAAAAACAACTAACAACAACTATGACAACAGAATCACCAAAAAAGAAAAAAAGCTTAATCCGCAGAATCTTTAAATGGACAGGTATTACTTTCCTTTTATTATTAGTTTTAATTATTGCAGCTCCTTTTCTGTTTAAAAAACAAATAATTCAGTTGGTAAAAGATAAAACCAACGAAAATGTAAATGCAAAAGTAGATTTTGGTGAATTTGATTTAACATTAATTAAATCGTTCCCAGACTTTACGTTATCAATAGAAAATGTAAGTGTAGCTAATGTTGGTGATTTTGAAGGTGACACTTTATTATTTGCAAAAAATATAACTGTTGGCCTCGATTTAATGAGTGTTATAAAAGGCGATCAATATAAAATAAATACTATCGCTCTTGAGCAGCCCCGTATACATGCTTTGGTATTAAAAGATGGTAAGGCCAACTGGGACATTACCAAGCCTTCTGCAGATACAACAACCACAACAGCCCCAACAGCGGAATCCGCCCCATTTAAAATGACATTAAAAAAGTTTGAAATTAAAAATGGTTATATCGTATACGATGATGCATCTCTTGGTTTCAAAACAGAATTAGTAAATATGAATCATACTTTAAGCGGTGATTTTACTTCTGATAATTTCGTATTGGAAACTCTTACCGAAATAGAAAAATTCTCAATGAACTATGGTGGTGTCAGTTACATGAATAAAGTAAAAACACGCATTAAAGCTGATTTAGATGCTGACATGCCGAATTTTAAATTTACATTTAAAAACAATGAATTTTCATTCAACGAGCTTTCACTTGGCTTAGATGGCTATTTTGCTATGCCAAAAGAAGACATGGATATGGATTTAAAATTTAAAGCCAATCAAACGGAATTTAAAAATATTTTATCACTTGTTCCCGGAGTTTATACGACAGATTTTAAAGATGTTAAAACATCAGGCTTATTGGCGTTAGATGGATATGTAAAAGGTATTTACAATGATAAAAAAATGCCCGCATTTAGTATAAAATTATCTATTAAAGATGCCATGTTTCAATACCCTTCATTGCCAAAGTCTGCAACCAATATACAGGTTGAGCTGGCTGTAAATAACCCAACTGGCGAACCCGATGCAACCATTATTGACTTGAATAAATTTCATGTGGAACTGGCTAAAAATCCTGTTGATGCCAAATTGCACCTGTCAACACCCGTTTCGGACGCTAACATCAAAGCCGAAGTAATGGCCAAAATTAATATTGCAAGCATAAAAGATATAATACCGCTTGAAAAAGGAGATGAGTTAAACGGTGATGTTATTGCTGATATAAAAATGAACGGACGTATGTCTTCTATTGAGAAGCAAGAGTATGAGAAGTTTGATGCTAAAGGAAACCTGACTATCTCAAATATGAATTATAAAACAACAAGTCTTAATTATCCAACTAAGATCAATACACTAAACTTAAATTTTACACCACAATTTGTTGAGCTATCAAAATTTGATGCAAAAGTTGGTAAAAGTGATGTTCAATTAGATGGTAAAATTGAAAACTTTTTACAATATGCCTTAAAAGATTCTCTGTTGAAAGGAACATTTAATTTTAAATCATCTTTACTTGATTTGAACGAATTTATGGCTGAAGATGAAACTGCGGCACAGCCAACTGCTGCTGATACCTCTGCATCAGCAATGAGTGTTGTTGAAGTGCCTTCTAACCTGAATGTGGTTTTGAATGCTGCTGTTGGAAAATTATTATATGATAACCTGGTAATTACTGATATTTCCGGTGGAGTAAAAGTAAAAAACGGCCAGGCAAGCTTAGACCGCCTGAAGATGACATTTAAAGATTTAGGTGGAACAATGACATTAAGTGGAACTTATAGTACAAGAAATATAAAAAAGCCTACGGTTGATTTTGATATTGATATTGCTGATTTTGATATTCCAAAAACCTTTCAGACCTTCAACACTGTACAAAAGCTTGCTCCTATCGGGAAATATGCAAAAGGAAAATTTGGTACCCAGTTGAAATTTACAACAACATTAGATGCCCACATGGAGCCGGATATGAAAATGCTTAGCGGTGGCGGAAAGCTAAACACTACGAATGTTGTTGTAGAAGGTTTTGAACCGATAAATAAGCTGGCAGATGCACTAAAACAGCCCAAATATAAGAAAATGACATTCGAGAACATCAATGCAAGCTATCACTTTAATAATGGAAGAGTGGAGGTAGATGAAATGCCTGTAAAAATGGGAGCTGTATCGGCCACAGTAAAAGGATCTACGGGGTTTGACCAAACCATCGACTACACATGGAACCTAGAGATGCCAATGTCAGAACTGGGCAGCCAGGCAAATGTCGCTGCGGGAAGCCTTGTAAGCCAGTTAAATAAGGCAGCGGGTACCAGCTTAAAATTAAGCGATAAAATAAAGGTAAAAGCACTATTTGGAGGTAATGCCACTCAACCTACTGTTAAAGTGATGCCAATGGGTGCGGAAAGTACACAGGATGTGAAAGAACAAGTGAAAGAGCAGGTAAAAGAAGTAATCACTCAAACTATTGATAATGCAAAAGAAAAAGCCCGCGCTGAAGCCGATAAAATTATGAAAGATGCACAGGCGCAAGCTGCTAAAATAAAAGCAGATGCACAAGCCTTAGCAGATAAAACAAGAGCAGAAGGTTACGCAGCAGTGGATAAAACAGTTACTGATGCTAAAAACCCGATTGCTAAAAATGCTGCTAAACTGGCTGCTCCTGCTGCTAAAAAAGAAGTCGATAAAAAAGTTGCTGCAATCCTCGCTGAAGCTGATAAAAAAGCAAATGATATTTTAACAAAAGCAAAAACTGAATCGGATAAAAAATTGCAGTAAACCAAATAGTAATCTTTTAATGTCATACCGAACAACGTGAGGTATCTTGCTATTCTATACCAAGATTTCTCACTTCGTTCGAAATGACGGATAGAGCATAAATATTCTGATATATAACATTGTATTATACTTCCTCGTAGATTTATATGAATCGTTTTCAAATTTTTTTCTTGTTTTTTTTATTAATTGCTGTATCTCCTGTTGTTGCTCAGGATGAAAAACCCTGTCAGGAGATAGATAATAAAAAAGCAAAAAAATTATACGAGCAGGGCACTGACAGAAAAAATAAAAAAGAAGAACGTCTTGCGTTTCTTAAACAAGCATTAGACTTAGAACCGGATTATATAGATGCTAATTTTGCTTATGCAGAAGAACGTATTAAAACATTAATCTATGAGAATGCTTCATTTAAGCCTGCCGAGCCTTATTTTAAGAAAGTAATCGAGATCTGTCCTAAATATCATTCCGATCCTTATTATTACCTGGGATTTATTTACTATGAAGAAGAAAACTGGGAAGAAGCAAGCAAATACCTCAAACAGTTTCTGGATTTTAAAGAAGATGATGAAAAGAAATATAATAAAAGTTATGATAGCTTTTTATATCAGGCCAAAGAAATGCTGCGTTATGCAAAGCTCTATGGAGATTTATTTAAAAACCCCGTTCCTTTCGATCCCAATCCTGTTGCTGGAATATGTACTGAAAGAGATGAATACCTCCCCATCATTTCACCTGATGATGAAATGATTTTATTTACACGCAAGGAACCTTATAGTGATAGAAGCGGTATAGCCGGTGTAATTACTGACAAAGAACAGGAATTATTCAGCTATAGTAAACGTGAACCTGAAACAAGACAATTTGATAAAGGAAAACGAATGCCATACCCATTCAACAAAAATGGCAGTGAGGGTGGTGCAACCATGTCCATAGATAATAAACATTTGTTTTTTACTGTGTGTAAAAATGATGGTGGCGCACAGGCAAACTGTGATATTTATTATTCAGACCTTGTAAATGGCCAATGGACAGAGGCACAAAAGGTAGAAGGCATTAACGATCCTGTATTTTGGGATTCCCAGCCATCTTTAGCTTCGGACGGTAAAACATTATATTTCTGTAGCGATCGCAGGGGCGGACGTGGTGGTGTTGACATATACAAAACTGTTAAAAATACAGCTACAGGTGTATGGAGTACTCCCGAAAATCTTGGACCGGTAATTAATACCAGCGGTAATGAGATGTCGCCATTTGTTCACTCCGATTTTCAGACGCTTTACTTTTCATCAGACGGACATCCGGGAGTTGGAGGGGCTGATATTTTTATTGCCCGTAAAGGCGATGACGGCAAATGGATGGAACCTAAAAACATTGGAGTTCCAATCAATACTACCGGTGACGACTTAGGATTTTTTGTGAGTACTGACGGACATCTTGGTTATTTTGCATCCAACCTGCCATCGCGTGCCAAAGGTAAATCAATCGGGGGCTATGATATTTATTCATTTGAGTTGTATAAGGAAGTTCGTCCCGATGCAGTAGCCTTTATAAAAGGTAAAGTGGAAGACAAGGCCAATGGAACGGATAAAAAATTTAATGTTGAAATAAAAGATGCAAGCAGTAAAAAAGTAACAGATGCTGTAGTTGATACCTCAAGTGGTGAATACATGGCCATTGTAAATACAAAAGTGAAAAACGACCTGATTGTTACGGTGAAAAAAGATAACTATGCATTCAGCTCCCAGTTGATTTCTAAAGATTCTATTGCTGGTTCAAAACCTATGAAAGTAAGCACCATTGCTGTAGATTCAATTAAAACAGGACAAACGTATACACTCAACAACATTTATTATAGAACCAATTCAGCCGATCTGGATCCTCGTTCGCTGATTGTTATTGATGAATTTGTAGAATTTTTAAAAGCAAACCCAAATGTAAAAATTGAAGTATATGGCCATACCGACAATGTAGGTAATGATCAATCCAACCTTGCCTTATCTACCGATCGCGCGTTTACAGTACGCGACTTACTGCTCACAAAAGGAATTTCGGAAAAACGGCTGATCGCCTTTAAAGGATTCGGAGCAACCCAACCCATTGCAGATAATTTAACAGAAACTGGCAGAGCTAAAAACAGAAGAACAGAGTTTGCGATTGTGGAGAGGTAACAAAAATTACCAGAAAAAAATATCACTAACCGAATGAGGCTGTTCACGGCCTCTCCAGCCAAAATCCTTTAACCGCATATCTTTCATATTCACCTGATTTAGCGGGTAAAGTGTTGCTTCCGGCTTTGTGATAAATGTGATGTGATCAATTTTTTTATCCTTCATATAAATATTTAATTTACCGCAATCAGTGCGGTTCACAGCCGTCAGCTTATCTTTATCCTTAGCAAAATAAATGGTTTGACCATTCCCATCTACCTTAATAAGATACAATTCATTTTTCTTAAAAAAACCTTTTATATATTTCCCCTTTATTTGATTATATCGCAAACTATCTTCCTGAGATGCAATAAACCCACCGGTAGTTAATTCAATGGATTGAATGGCTTTTCCTCCTGTTTGTATCTTCATACTATCTGCTGTCAACTGGTTTGCCTCCGACCAAATCACAGGTTTACCATACAATCTCATCATAGAATCAGACATTGTATAAACCATTGAATCGCATTTACCTTGTAAATCGTTTTTAAAAAATTTTACTTTATGATACGCATACAAACGTTTTCCTTTTTTACCAGTGGCTGTTTCAGTAGCATATATTGTTTCTGTGCCACTACCCTGTGATTCATTTTCCTGCGTTCTTCGTTTTTTACTTTTTGAATCTTTATCCTTATTTTTTGAATCCCTGCCTTTATTTTTTGTTTCCTGAACAACTATTTTCCGGGGGATAGAATCCTTCGGAACGCTGTCTCCTATGGCTTTTAAGGTATCCGCATGCACGTATAACGTATCTTTTTCATACTGTTGCGTCAACAATGCATGCCCTGTAACATACGATAAATCAACCAACTCATGATGAATAGCATAATCACCGCCAATTATTATATTTTGAGTGGTATCAATAATCAACACATTTCCAAAAGCTTTTCCAAGCCCTTGTTTACGATCGTAATATAAACTATCACCAGACATTTTCTGTTCTTTGCTGATGATATACGCTTTTTTGCTGAAGCGCGAAACATCATTATTGGTATCGTACCAGCCCGCTTCGCAATAAATCAGATTTTCTTTACTTTTTATAATTGTAGGCCCCAGGAAATACGTCATTTTAGAAACTGTATTATACTGCATGGTATCGCAATTGATTGTAAACTGAGGATTGGTAAGCACCACATTTTTTTTAAAACTCACATCATTTGTTTTAGAAAAGTAGGTTCCACGTTCACTGGTAAGTACATTGTCTTTATTGACAATACGCCCGGGAGTGGTATAATAGCCAATGCCAGCTGCAATATCATAATTGAGTATATCTGTAGTAAGCTTCATGTCACCTTTATCCACTACTACATTGTTGGTTAAAATGGCTAATTTGGCATCCCCATTATATTTCAGCAAATCACCATATAAGTTAACACCGTCAGCCTGTTGTATATGCACGTGGCCGAAAGCATCCAATGAATTATCGGAATAGAAATAAGCACTGTCACAAAACATTAAGACATTTTCATGTTTGAATTGTACATCACCAATCAGTCGTTTAGCTCCTTCGGCAATATTGTTTGCGAACTTTAATGAACCAGCATTCACAATCTCTACTTTTTTTTGAGCAGGAGAAAGAAAAGAAATTAATAATAAAGAAAAAAAGAAAATCTTCCCTATCCATCTCTCCCCTGTTCCCCGAGACAGGATCCGGAGAGGAAACCGGGAAGCGTCAATTTTCTCATTTAACTGTATCATTTAATAACTATTTTGGAAACACTCCTCATAGAGGAGCGAGAGGTGGAGCCATTATGGAAGAGCGGGAGAAGGAGTTCTCGTCAAGGTTTGAGTACGATCAGGTCCAACGGAAACAATTGAAATAGGCACTCCCGCCTCGCGTTCAATAAATGCAATATATTCATTCAATGCTTCAGGCAGTTGTTCAGGATTGTTAAGCCCTGTTAAATCCTGGTTCCATCCTTTTAATTCTTTGTAAACAGGAGATAGCAATTCAGGTGCATATTCATAAGGAAGATAATCAATTTTTCTGCCCTGGTAATTGTAGTGAGTACACACCTTAATGGTTTCAAAACCGCTTAAAACATCAGCTTTCATCATCATGAGTTCGGTAACACCATTTATCATGATGGCATATTTAAGTGCAGGTAAATCAAGCCATCCGGTACGTCTTGGGCGGCCGGTAGTAGAACCAAATTCATTACCTGTTTTACGGATTTGTTCACCCGTTTCATCATTAAGCTCTGTTGGAAAAGGGCCGCTGCCAACACGTGTACAATAGGCCTTAAAAATACCAATAACATTGCCGATTTTATTTGGAGCAATACCAAGCCCGGTACATGCACCTGCACATATAGTATTTGATGAAGTTACAAAAGGATAAGAACCAAAATCAATATCCAGCAATGAACCCTGGGCGCCTTCTGCTAATATGGCTTTGTTATTTTTTAATGCTTCATCTATGTAATGCTCACTCTCTACATGTTTTAAACTCTTTAATACCTCAATACCTTCAAACCATGCCGGTTCAAGCTCTGCAAGGTTGTACTCATAATGGTAAAAGTTCAGCAGTTGTTTATGTTTTTCAACCAATGCATTGTACCGGACTTTAAAATCAGGTTTATCAATATCCCCAACCCGTATGCCATTACGACCTGTTTTGTCCATATAGGTAGGCCCGATACCTTTGAGGGTAGAGCCAATCTTTTCTTTTCCTTTACTGGCTTCAGAAGCAGCATCTAACAAACGATGTGTGGGTAATATTAAATGAGCCCGTTTGGAAAGGATTAATTTTGATTTTACATCCACATTAAGCCTTAGCAGTGCGTCAATTTCTTTTTTAAATATCACAGGGTCAATGACTACACCATTACCAACAATATTTATTTTTTTATCATGAAAAATGCCGGAGGGAATGGTATGTAATACATGTTTAATACCATTAAACTCCAATGTATGTCCGGCATTCGGCCCACCCTGAAAGCGGCCAATGATATCATATTTTGGTGTTAATACATCTACAATTTTTCCTTTTCCTTCGTCTCCCCACTGAAGACCTAATAATACATCTACTTTCATACTTTGAATTACGAATTATTTAATTGTTGAATCCTGACCTGTCGTCAGGACAGGTTGCTCAATTGCAAAATTGTTAAATTATCTTTAATCGTGCAACTATTAAAAGTCCACAAATTAAAAACTCCCAGTTCCCAACTATACTGAACGAGTGAGTTTGCTGTTTTTCGCAAACGGTTCGGCTGAGCTCACCGAAGCCTCATTCAGCCGAAGTATACTACTGCTTCACCATCTTTTTGGTTTCCACTGTCTGGCCGTCAACAATTAAAGAGTAGGTATAAATACCATTGGTTAAATCATTGGCAAATACATTCAACTGTCCTTTTCCTTTTTCTCTTAGCTCAACCGTTTTGATGAGCTTGCCCGATTGGTCGAAGAATACAATTTGTGCACGGTTCACCGTTTCTGGCAAATAATAAGTAATGGTAGTTTGCTCTGCAAAAGGGTTGGGGACATTTTGGTTAAGTACTACTATGTTTTTGTTGCTGAGCTGTACTTCCATTTGCTTTGTGAGGGTTTGCGATTCATTGCCGTTTGATGGAGATACATTCATAGAACGGTTTTCACCGGCATTGCAACAATCCGTAATAATAGATAATAATTGATTCAATTGATTTTGAAGAGCTGTATTAATAGAATCTTGTTGTTGTTTGGCAGTCAGCAGCGATGCATTGATAAAATCCTGTTGTAGTGTGGTATTGCGCAGGCTATCAATGGTGTGTTGCTGCTCCTGCATACCTTTTACCAATATGGCTGTAAAGGCCATATAGTTTAAGTTTTTATAGGTAACAGCCTGTGTAAGCACTGTGCCGGCTGTATCATAAGTGGCTGCTTTGCTTGCGCTGGAAACCAATTCAGGCAATACCTGTTCTACATCCTGTGCAATTAAGCCGTACTGCTTTTGTGTATTGAAGTTCATGCCATACACATTGGCTGTGTCAAAATAGAAAGAGCGGGGCTTTAGCTGATTGATCAGCCCTAAGGCATTTTGTATACTATCAACTTCT
>JAHEXZ010000068.1 GCA_023251835.1 Bacteroidota bacterium
CAGTTTCTTACAGTTGAATGAATTCTTCTCTAAATTCAGAGGGTGTTTTTCCGGTATGTTTTCGGAAATATTTTATAAAATTGGTAGGTTCTTCGAATCCAAGCTCAAAGCAAATTTCTTTAATTGGTTTATTGTCATAGGCGAGCAATCGCTTTGCTTCTAAAAGGATACGTTCATCAATAAGTTTTTTAGGGGCTTTATCCATAGTATTTAGGATGGCTTTGCGAAGGCGTTTTTCAGAAATATTTAATTTTTTGGCATACTCCTCTACATTTTTTAATTTTTTGAAATTTTTTTCCAATAATTCTTTAAATCTTAGTGCTTGGTCAAAGTCTGCTCCTATTTTAAGTTCTACAAAATTATGTTTTAGTTTTTCTCTTTCGGATATAAGCAAAAAGTTATGTAACAGATTCTTTAAAATTGCATGTTGTGTTTTATCAGCCGGCAAGGTCAATTCTGTATTTATTGCGTTGCATATATTATAAAGTTGTTTAAATATTTTATTACCAATTTGAAACCCTTGATTATCCGTAAAATCACTAAATAAAACTGTGCTTTGTAAATAATTAAAATCACTACTATTGGTACAGAAAAAATTATCGGTAAATACTAATAAGTACCCCTCATATTTTAAAGATGGATCAAACCGATGTATTCTGTTTTTATTTATAAAAAGAGGGGTAAATGGTTGTATCTGAATGGGATTAAAATCTATAAGATGTATTGGAGAGCAATTATTGAACAGAAATACGTGATAAAAATCTGTTCGGTGTGGTTTAACCAGTTCCTGTTTATGTTCAGCAACCAGTTTTTGCAAAGAAATAACTTCCAGTTGTGGCTTAACTGAAGGTTTAAAGTCGTATTTTTTTATTTCTTTGGGCATTAGACCTTATTCTTCCACTCGTTTATATTCGATATCATTATTTATTATTAAGTTTAAAGGGATAAACAACATTTAAACTTATATAAGATGATTTATAACTTGGGATTAATTTATTCCAAAGCATTGGTTGTTATCCAATACTTATAACCTACAACCGCCTTTTCCCATTTTTTCAGTTTGGTTAAATCACGTTTGTAATACTTTGGCAAAATTGCTTTATTAAATTTTGCTATAAGTTGAAAGGTTTTCTTTTTCATACTACAAGAATAATTCAAAAAGTTGTAAAATACAGCATCAGCAGCCATATTTTTATGATAAAACTTTTGGGCTCTTCTTGAATATTTCTTAATATTGCTAACAGTATACTTCGGTTAAATAAATTTGTAAATGCTTACAAACCCGATTCGCTCAGTATACAGCTTATTTAAAACTATTGATTTATTTATGATTCAGTTAAATTTAACAAGGCCTATCGCTTTTTTTGATCTCGAAACAACAGGAGTAAATATTGCTTCTGACCGTATCATAGAATTATCTATTTTAAAAGTAATGCCCGATGGCAATAAAGAAATAAAAACAAAAAGGATTAATCCCACGATACCTATTCCTCCACAATCCTCGGAGATACATGGTATTTACGATAATGATGTTGCCAATGAACCTACTTTCAGAGGTATTGCAAAAAGTTTAGCAGAATTCTTAAAAAACTGTGATTTGGCCGGTTATAATTCCAATAAATTTGATATTCCTATATTGGTTGAAGAGTTTATTCGTGCCGAAGTTGATTTTGATATAAAAAACAGGCGTTTTATAGATGTTCAGAATATTTTTCACCAGATGGAGCAACGCACACTAAAAGCTGCTTATAAATTTTATTGTGGTAAAGAAATTATAAATGCCCACAGCGCGCAAGCTGATATTGAAGCTACGTACGAGGTGTTTTTAGCGCAACTGGAACGTTACGATAATGTAGAATTTGAGGATAAAAAAGGTGTTAAATCTATTCCTGTAAAAAATGATATTAAAGCATTACATGATTTCACCAATATTCATAAAAATGCGGATTTAGCAGGCCGTATTGTATACAATGAACAAGGAGTGGAAGTGTTTAACTTCGGAAAACATATTGGCAAGCCTGTAGAACAAGTATTGAAAGATGAACCCTCTTATTATGCCTGGATGATGAATGGCGATTTTCCATTATATACGAAACGCGTACTGACAGATATTAAGCTACGTATGGCGTTTAACAGGTAAGGAGTATTAGGGTTAATAGCTATTAAGTTATTTGATTACATAGGGCAACTTTTTTTCCTGAAGGCAAAATGCCTCAAAGGCTCAATTATTGCTTTTTATCACCCTGTACCCCACATTATATTTATTAGTTTCATCAATAAAAATCTGAAACGGTTTTAATTTCTGAATTTTTCCATCAGGTAAAGCACAATAAACGTTATCAAAATAAAGGATAGAACCAGGTGTGAGATAATGAATCCGTCTTTTCATATCCAGTGTAAAATGATTATTTGTTGAAGTAAGCGTATCCACTTCTTCACCAAAAGGAAATATAACATCAAAGCCTAATACCGACAGTTGTTTTTGATAAAAAGGAGATATTGCCGTAACAATGTCGTCCTGGATGATCTGCTGCTTATCAATCACCGAATCATTTTTGACACCACATACATATACTATAGGTTCAGGTATTTTTTTCACCTGGTAAAGCTTTGTATAAACAGAACGCATTTTTTTATTCGGCAACTTCTCATAAACAGTAAAAGTTGTAGCACCTTCAGCAAAAACCTGCACCAGGTATTTATTCCCTGCAACTCTCCATCGGGCATCCTTTATTTCTACCAGAAAATTATTTTCGCCTTCAATATTTACAGTAAGTGCATTTTCAGACCCGATCCACAATATACTGTCAGCTGAGCTTACATCTATCTTCCATTTTGTTTTTTTCGCTTTGATAGATGCATTCTGGGCTTCAAGAGAAGTTGCCAGCAACATCAAAATCATTATAATAAAAACTTCTTTCATAGCTTATTGCTTTTAAATTTTCAAGATGGATTTTACCTGCTGTTTTGTTTGTACAGGCCTGTTGATGATCTTCATTTTTATTGCGCAGGAATCGTTTTTGATTTTTATTTCTTTAAAATCTTCTTCTTCAAACACTGCTAATTTATTATCGGCCGTAACAGCCCACAAATAATTTTCTTTTTTGGGGTTGTACGATATATTTGATCCTTCATAAATAGTAAACATGGCATTGCGCCCTTTTTCGACCAGGTAAACTGTGTGAAAAGTCAATGCTTTTCCAAGGCTATCAGTAAACTTTGCGGAAAACTGTTCACCTTTTGGCATTGAAGCAGGACAATCAGAGTTCCAGATACCAAAACCGCTGATAGAAAATACCCTTACAATCATATCCTGCGTTTGTACCATAGCAGACGCGTTTATTGAAGCATTTTTAGCAAAACTGTTCATACCAACTCTTTCTATATTCATGACTCTAAACAGCGAATCTTGGATACGCTGCTGCTGAGCTTCTTTATTTTTTCTGATCTTCAGTTTATTTTTATAGATTGCAAACGCTTCCGTATAATCCACTCCACTGAGCACTGGCCTGGTTTCAAATGTATGTGCCTCAGTGCCTTTGCTCAGTGTCATCAGGTAACTGCCATTTCGTTTGCCTTTTTCAAGAGTAACATCTGTCCAGATTGTGCTTGCATACAGAGGATCGAAATCTTTTTCTGAATTATCAATCTCGAACAAAACGCCTTTATAAGACGTTAATTCGGGATACTCGAGCGAATCAACGGCAATATCGAAATGAAATTTTTTCTCATCGCTTTTTACAGGCATTACAAGTTCTTCCGGAACAATCGCTTTTACTAATTTTGATGCCTTCTCTAACAGCACCGACAACTCTTTTTTATCAGTTCCATTAACATTATTGCCAACAGGAATAGCTTTATCCTTATGAATATAATTCCAGTTCCCCTGTAGCGGATTAAATTTATAAATGTTGTACTTATCCTCGGGTTGCTTTGATGCCATCTCTACTACAATCCTTTTTTCCGGATTTACAAAAACAGGCTTACCATTCTGAAAAGCCAGCATTTCTAACATTCCTGCAGATTCAAAGTGGTATTTTTCACCGGCAGAATCGTAGGTCATTGGTATTCCACTGATAAAAAAATCTACCGCATCATGAAACTCGCGATATTTAATGTCTACTTTTCCTTTAACTATTTTTCCTTCGCTGTCAACAAAAGCACTATCCGGTATGGTGATTACAGAACCTGTCTCAAAATATTTGATTTGTAAACCTCTTGTTGCGTTAATTGAATAATTCTTATATTCAATGTCTGCACCTTTTAAAGGTGGCGCTGCTTTCTTTTTTATTGCAGTTGTTGCAATATCTGCCACCGGCTGCTTTATAAAACCTATACTTGCAATAACAGATAATCCTGTTAGCCCAATCGCTATTTTTGAACTGAGTTGGTTTCCGAATAGTTTTTTCATGATGATTTTATTAGAGGATGAGTAAGGGAGTAATTTGAAATTATAACGGTGAGATACTAAAAAGATACATAAAAAATGAATAGCAGTAAAGAATGTTTAGCAGAGTTCTTTACTTAAAAGGGTTTTAGTAACTTCGCATTAAATGAGAACAAAAAAAATATTACCGGTACTTGAAAATATAACGGTACTCGATGCGAGTTCTGATGGACAATCAGTTGCTAAAACGGATGAATATGTTATTTTTATTAAAGGAGCTGTACCAGGTGACATAGTAGACCTGCAAATTACCAGAAAAAAAAGTAAATACAGGGAAGCCAAAACAATTGCTATTAAAAAAAGTTCGGAAAAGCGTGTGGAAGCTGTTTGCCAGCATTTTGGAGTATGTGGTGGCTGTAAATGGCAAAACATGAGTTATGAATGGCAATTATTTTACAAGCAAAAACAAGTTACTGATGCACTTACGCGGCTCGCAAAAATTGAGCTTCCGGAAATTCAAAAAATTGTTCCATCAAAAAAAACATATTACTACCGGAATAAATTAGAGTTTACCTTTTCCAATAAGAAATGGCTGACAGAAGAACAGATTCAAAACAAAGAATTAACTTTTCAAGAAGGCTTAGGAGAGGGTGCCAGGAATGCCCTGGGGTTTCATATACCTGGTTTATTTGATAAGGTGTTGGATATTGAAAGGTGCCATTTACAGGAAGAACCTTCAAATGCTATTAGAAATGAGATAAAGAAGTATGCTTTTGAAAATAAATTGCCATTTTTTGATCTACGCGAAAAAATGGGATTACTCCGCAACATTGTTATACGCAGCACTTCCACAGGTGAATGGATGCTGATTATTTCTTTTTATTATGATGATAAAAAGGTAATAGAAAAATTACTCCAGCATATAGCCGCAACTTTCCCTCAAATCACTTCTCTTCAATATGTAATTAACCCTAAACAAAATGATACTATCAGCGACCTGGAAATAAAAGTATTTAAAGGAAACGACAGTATTTATGAAACAATGGAAGGGCTTAAATTTAAAATTAGCCCAAAAAGTTTTTATCAGACCAATTCCGAGCAGGCTTACGAATTGTATAGGGTAACACGAGATTTTGCAGCTATTAAAGATACTGAAATTGTATATGACTTATATACAGGAACGGGTACTATTGCCAACTTTGTTGCCCACCAGGCAAGAAAAGTAGTGGGGATAGAATATGTTTCTGCTGCCATTGAAGATGCCAGATTCAACTCGCAACTGAATAATATCGGCAATACTTCTTTTTATGCAGGAGATATGAAGGATGTGCTAAATGATATGTTTATTAAGGAAAATGGTAAACCAGATGTAATCATTACTGATCCTCCGCGTGCAGGCATGCACGATGATGTTACAAAAAAAATAATTGAAATAGCCCCTCAACGTATAGTATATGTAAGTTGTAATCCAGCAACACAAGCACGTGATTTGCAGATACTGGATCAAAAATACAAAGTTACCAAAGTACAACCTGTGGATATGTTCCCACAGACACATCACGTGGAAAACTTGGTTTTACTGGAGTTAAGGTAGATTTGTTTAGTTTTAAAGTCTTTGAAACATGTTACAACTCTATAAAACCAAGAGCAGACAGGGAATTGTTTATTAACTTTGAAAAGAAGTAATTCTTTTACAGAATGAAACTACGCATTACCATTATTTTATTATTGCTGCCAGTTTTGCTCTGTGCACAAACACGAAAACAAAAACGTAAAGCAAGAGCCAGGAAGACCGCAATAACACAATATTATTCTGAATATTCTTTAAAACCCGATTCAGCTATATCTCCTTATTTATATTATCAAGTGTATGATTGGATTGGCACACGATATAAATACTCTGGCGAAACAAAAAAAGGAATAGATTGTTCGGGGTTTGTCTGCGAAATATATAAAAATGTGTATTGTATCGAATTATCAGGTAGTTCAGCAAATATATGGACAAAAGTAAGTCCGGTTGAAAAAAACGATTTAAGAGAAGGAGATATTCTGTTTTTTAAAATCAAAAAAGGGCGTATTTCTCACGTAGGAGTTTTTCTTGGCAATAATAAATTTGCCCATGCATCTGTAAAAAAAGGAGTAATCATAAGCGACCTGAATGAAACTTATTATAAAAATAGTTTTTATAAAGGTGGAAGAGTAGCTGAATAACCAGTTAAAGCATTATTTGAAAACGTGAACTAACTCCCTATACCGTCATTACTTCTTTTTCTTTTATCTCAAGGTGTTTATCACATTTTACCACATAAGCATCGGTAAGCTGTTGTACTCTGTTTTCGCCCTCTTTTACTGCATCTTCAGGGGTTCCGCTCTTTTGAAGTTTTTTTAAATCTTCATTAGCTTCTTTGCGGATGGCACGTATGCTTACTTTTGCATTTTCAGCCTCAGCCTTCGCTTTTTTTACCAGTTCTCTTCTGCGTTCTTCTGTTAATGCGGGAACTAAAATACGTATCAATATACCATCATTCTGTGGATTTAAACCAATATTAGCAGCCTGGATAGCCTTTTCAATAGGTGTAAGCATTGATTTCTCCCACGGTTGTATAACCAATGTACGGGCATCGCCCGTATTTACGTTAGCCACCTGATTTAACGGTGTTTTGGAACCATAATAATCAACAAGAATACCTTCGAGCATGGCAGGATTTGCTTTACCTGCACGTACTTTCACTAGCTCTGATTCAAGATGGGAAAGGGCTTTGTCCATTTGTTCTTTTGCGCTGTCTAATATAAATTGTATATCCTCGTTCATAGTTGTAAATTTATGTTTTAAAGACGCTGCAAAGGTATTCTTTTTTTCTTTTTTTAAAAATTCGGAGGAAATACTTTTGAAACCGTGTAAGTGTATAATGTTTCTCTGCCTGGTACTATAAGTGCCGGTTAGAATGAAGTTATATAGTGTCTGTATATAGTAAGCTTATCGTTCAAGAATAGTAAATTCAGTTCTACGGTTCATTTGCCTACCTTCATCTGTTTCGTTTGTTGTTATGGGTTGTGATTCACCATAACCTTTTGCTATAAGGCGGTCTTTACTGATGTTTTTACTGATGAGGTAATCAACTACAGATTGTGCACGTGCTTGTGAAAGCTTCATATTGTATTCATCTGTGCCTTTATTATCTGTATGACTGGACAATTCTATTTTAATTGTAGGATTATTGGATAGTAATTTCACCAATCGCTCAAGCTCTGATTTGGATGAAGGAGTTAATGTTGATTTATCAAAATCATAAAAAATATTCTTCAATATTATTTTACTACCAACCTTTATTTTTTCTAATGGAACTGTTTTAACTATTTCTTTATAAGCAGCAGTATCCGGAATTATAAAATTGTCAGAGTAAAAGAGATATCCATTTTTTTTCACATTAATTCCATAATTTTTTCCAGAAGGAAGAGAAATGAGAAATTTACCGGTTGCACTATTGGATTTTATTTTGGAAATAATTTCATTTTTTTCATTATCGGTAATTTCAATTTCTGATTCAAGAAGGGCAGATGTTTCTTTATCAATAACTATACCTGTAAATAACGTGAGTTTTGGTACTTTATCTTTTTTCTTATCTATGGGTTTTATTTGATAAATATCTCTTTCTCCTGTCCCCCCGGGTTTTTCTGAAGCATAATAGCCAACTTCTCCATTGGCAGCAGCCACAAAATACAATTCATCTTCGGCAGTGTTAATGGGTGCTCCAAGATTTATTGGGATACTCCACTTACCGTTTTCAAATACAGATTTGAAAAGATCATAACCACCAATACTGTTGTGTCCTTTAGAGCTGAAATAAATTGTTTTTCCATCGGGATGAATGAAAACGCCCTCTTCGTCTTCAATTGAATTGACGTCTTTTCCAAGATTTTCAACGCTGCCCCATTTTCCATTTTCATCCTGCCTGCACATCCATATATCTCGTCCTCCTATGCTCCCTTTGCGGTTACTAACAAAATAAATAGTATTTCCATCCGGTGAAATGCTTGCCGATGATTCAAGGTCTTTATTACTGTTGATAGGTTCCGGAAGTTTGTTGGGCACAGACCAGTTTTCTCCTTCAAGGTGCGACTCCCAAATATCTCCATTGCCATTTTCATCATCACGGTATAAAAGCATTTTTTGTCCATCGTTGGAGAGCGCAATGGCTGAGTTATGTCTGCCCTGCTGATTGATTGACTCCGAAAGCCGTTTGGCTTCTCCCCATTTTTTTTTCTTAGGATCGTAATAAGATACATAAATATTCTCCATACTTGGTTTTTTCTTATTGATTTCTCTTTCAGTTACCGGTCTGCGTGAAGTAAAAACCATCATAAGCCCATCAGCAGATATTACCGGGGCATAGTCACGAAAAGGAGTATTTATGGTTTTTCCAAGATTGGTAATGGTAATTTTCCCCATGTCAGACTTTGGGGCTTGCTTTTTCTGAGCATGAACAAAAAAACTGAAACATAAAATCAGTACACCGGTAAATGAAGTTATTTTTGACATTAGCATTTAACTTCTTGAAGTATTTTTATACAAGAAGGGATTCGGATTTACAAAACGTAGCGAAATTTCAAAGCCTCCACGTCCGTTGCTGGCGGTTTTTAATTTGGAAACATTCACATCATAACTCACTCCAATGGTATATTGAGATATTTCAAATTGCATTGTGGCAACCATTGCATCTTTATTCCTGTAATAACTACCTATTGAAAGAGAAGAGCCTTTCACATAACCTGTGTATCTGGATTCTTCTTTTAACTGGTAACGCAACATGCTTCCAACAAGCAATTCTGTTGCTTTTCCTTGTTGTAAGTAAGTTACGCCAGGTACAACTGAAACGTTGGTATTTCTAATTCCAATAAGTGCATTTGCATATCCAACCATTTTTATATTGAGTTTTTCTCCGGTTCCATAAAAGGAATATTTTGGTTGATTCGCATGAAATAGTGCAATGCCTGCACTGAAACTTTTATGATCATTTTTTGTGATGTATTTTTCTCCGCTATTGTAGTCATAGTGAAGTCCTCCTCCCAGATCAAGATGGGTGAAACTGCTTCCTGCTGAAGGTTCACCTGATGGAAGTGCCGCATTATAGGATGTTCCATCATATTGATTCATCCACTGTAAGTTTGAATAGCTGATGCTGCGTTGGGCAAAGCCGCCATAAAGCCCTGCACCAAGTGTACTTTTGTTAGTAAGATAAACATGATAGGCAAAGGCAAGATTTCCTTGCAGGGTTTTCATCTGATCATCGCCTGCATTATCGTTAAAAATAGTTATACCAAGGGCGGAAAATCCCTTTGCGCCTTTCTTTTTTTTGAGTTTCATGTCCACAGAAAGATTAGCAGTAGAATAAGGTGCAGCCACGCTCCCCCATTGATTTTTGTAGTTAACAATGGCACGCAAATCATGCTCGGCTCCAGCTTGTGCAGGGTTAATGAGAAGAGGTGTCATCCAGAATTGTGAAAAATGTATGTCTTGAGCAACACTGCTGAGTGTTAAAAGACAAATGCCGAATAGTAACTTTATTTTTTTCATAAAATTTTAGTTTTCTATTTTGTATTTTTTTGTATTAACTTTCGTATGGAACTATTTCTTAAAATCCAATCTTTTAACACCTTCCTACCTAATCAATCTAATATTTCCTTTTTGGTCAACTTCTTCACCAGTACTTAATGTTCCTTTCAGATAATACACATAGGTTGCAGTGTTCATCAATTTGCCTTTATATTTTCCATCCCAACATTGTTTTTGGTCTGTGGTTTCAAATACTTTTTCTCCCCAGCGGTCATAAATAGCGAAGTAGAATGTTGTAAAACAATCACCCATCACACATTCCAGTTCATTGGCTCCATCGTTATTTGGTGAAAAGGCATTGGGTACAAAAACATCTCCGCAGGGAATTTCCACATTTATTGTAATACAGGCACTATCAGTGCAGCTATTGTTATCAGTAACCAGGGCACAGTAAGTAGTAGTTACAGCAGGTGTTGCTGTCGGGTTTGCACAGGTGGTACAACTTAATCCTGCAGATGGAGTCCATAGATAGGTTACTCCGCCTGTTGCCGTTAATTGAGTAGTATTTCCTAAAATAATGTTTGTTAATGTGGCGGTGGCAGTAGCCGTAGGCCCTGCTACTTGTGTAACAGAAACAGTTTGCGTTTGTGTGCAGCCCACACTGTCAGCTACAATAACAGTATAAGTACCAGCAGCAAGCCCTGTTGCAGTTTGTGTGGTTTGGCCTGAAGGATTCCAACTATAAGTGTAAGGAGCAATTCCATTACTTGGATTTGCTGTTGCTGTTCCATTGTTTATAATACATCCTGTTTCTGTGGAACTTGTGGCAATAGTGATTGGCAAAGGCTGGGTAATGGTAACAGAATCTATTACAGTTTCACCGGTTGAATCTGTAACAGTAACAATATGAGTTCCCGCACAAAGGTTGGTAGCTGTTTGGGTGGTTTGTACCGGTAGTGTATTCCACGAGTATGTATAAGGGCTGGTGCCATTGATAGGGGTTGCAGTGGCTGAGCCATTACAATCACCGTTACATAATGCACTCTGTGAAGTTATAGTCATTGATAAAACGGTAGAGAAATATGATGGAATAAAATTGGGTAAACCAAGCTGACAAATTTTTCCCGAGAGATTTACTGCATTATCAACGTAACCACAACTTATTCCAAGCGTATTGGGATTGTTAATACAGCCTAAAGTTCCTGCCCCGGAAGTTGAAACATATATTTTTCCATCGGGAGCCATTTGCATTGCTCCTATATTTGCTGCGCTGGTGGAACCAATTAGAGTGGCGGAAGCTATAATTGCAAACGGGGTTCCCAATGTCATATCATATTGATAAATATCTGTAGAAAGTGTTCCTCCAATCACATACAATCTTTTGCCGTCAGGTGAAAATTCGACACCATAAGGAATATGATTAGAGGGGGTGGCAGCGAAAGTGAAATCAGAAGTTATACCCCCCGTTGTTGTGTTAAAGTTGAGTACATCTATAAATCCATCATACTGAAGAAAGCCAACAGCTTGGTTCAACGCCTGAACAAGTTTGCTCCCATCAGCAGAGGTTTTAAGGTAACCGTAACCTGAACTACTTTCAACGGATCCGGCAGTGCTGTTTACAGGAGTAGTGTTAACTCCAGAACTAGTAACAGAAAAAACAAGAAACTCATCGGTTACAACACCATGGGTTATTACCCAAAAATCAATATTGTTGGCTTTTTTTACAGCGGTAAGTTTTTCGGTGCCCGTTGCTGCAAGAAAAATATTTTTATTAATAGTAACATCACCAAATCCTCCTGCAAGGCTCATATCAACTTCTGAGTATCTAAGTCCGTTTGCAAAATTATTGTCCGATGCATCCACTGTGAACACGTAATAAATAGTAGCGCTACCTGGCTTAGGGACAATAATAGCCGACTGCGTAGCTGAATAATGCCCCATAAGCCCTGTACCATTAGGCATAGGAGCATGATTACTATTATAAACAGTAACGCCATCGGTATAAAACAGGAGGGCACCAGCACTGGTGGAGATTGAAGCACAGCCTTCGGCAGTTGTAAGCGCACCATTGGTGAGAGCAACGGGAGGACCGCTATTAAAATCAAGTCCAGCATAGTTTCCAAAATACCAAAAATTACCTTCACCTTGTGAAAAAGATTTATTTGATCCTATCAAAAAACCTAAAATCGAAAAAATAAAAATTTTAAATCTCATATGCCAAAGTAACTAAAGTTTTGGAAAATTAACAAAAGATGAAGTCTATTTTATGGATGGCGTACATCCTTTACACAAATCCATGACTTGTAACGGTTGGATAAAAAAAGGGAAAGAAAAGTCTATACGCGCCAATACAGGCAGAGACAGAATAAACATAAACGGTGCGTGTAATGTTGAAAAAATAGAGGTAATCATACATGAAGATGTGAGTGTTAATGCGCAATCAACCATTGCACTTTTTGAAAAAATGCAACAAGATCAACTAATCGGAAAGTTGTTTGTTATTTCAGATAATGCCAAGTATTACACTTTCCCATGAGGAAAATTAAGGAAAGTCCAGTATTATCAATATATTTGTGTGAATAAAAATAACTCTTTACAAGATTTAAAGAAGCTTTGTTTTGTCGAAGTTATTTTGAAAATTTCACTAAGAAACAGTTGAATTTTTATACTTTTTAGTTGCTCTGAAATGGTTTATTTTATCGACTTTAATTTTTCGCAAAAAACAAAATACCTTATTCGGTATAAACTCTAATGAAAACAAAACTATTTATTTTATTTCTAACATTTTTGAGAATTGCCAATGCACAAACTCCCAACTGGGAATGGGCCAAAAGTGCAGGAGGGACCAGCTATGAAGAAAGTAATTTTATAGCCAAAGATAATTTCGGGAATGTATATATAACAGGATATTTTTTTAGCACGTCCATCACTTTTGGTTCTTTTACTTTGACAAATCAAGGCGTTGGAGGCAATAATAACGGAGATATTTTTTTGGTAAAATACGATGCAAACGGAAATGTGGTATGGGCGAAAGGTGCTGGAGGAACTGGTAATGACGGGGCTTCTTATGCGGCAACTGACAGTACTGGTAATGTATATATAACTGGAATCTATAAAAGTTACAATCTTATTTTGGGTACAGATACATTAACCAACGATACTACTATCGGAACTGCAAAAATGTTTATTGCAAAATATGATTCAACCGGAAATGTGATCTGGGCAAAAAGCCCTACAGGGCTTTCTTATTGTCATGGAACTGCTGTAATAACGGATACTATTGGCAATGTATATGTATCAGGAACTTTTATGAGTCCTTCTGTAACTTTTGACTCTACTACATTAATAAATATAGATGGCTCCGGTAATTCGCTTGATATGTTTTTAGTGAAATACAATGCAAACAATGGCACTATAGTATGGGCGAAAAGTGCCGGAGGTATCGGCAATGATTTTGGATATTGTGCCAGCGTGGATGCAACTGGAAATGTATATTTAAATGGATATTTTACCAGCTCTTCAATGACGATTGGTTCCACGACATTGACAAACGCAAACACAGATGGTTCTGCAGATATCTTTCTGACAAAATATAATTCAACCGGAAACGTGGTTTGGGCTAAAAGTGCCGGAGGAACTGCAACTGAATGGGGGTACTCAGTAATAACCGATGTTTCAGGAAATATTTATATCACGGGGTATTTTGCAAGCCCAACTCTGCAATTTGGTACATTTACATTAACAAATGCTGGAGGTTTAGATCTATATATTACAAAGTATTCACCTTCCGGTAATCTGCTTTGGGCAAAAAATGCCGGAGGGATTAAAGATGAGTGGGGTAATTGTGTGATGACAGATGGCAGCGGTAATGTCTATTTAGCAGGATGGTTTAAGAGTTCTTCCATTACTTTTGGTTCCACAATATTAAACATAACCGATAGTACAGCCAATTATTGTGCGGATATTCTTGTTGTTAAATACGATGCCAGCGGTAATGTGTTATGGGCGAAAAATGTGGGAGGTGGTGGTTTTGATGCGGCAGATGCCGTGGTACCTGATGTCAACGGTAACGTTTATTTAACTGGACTTTTTGAAAGTCCTTCTATCTCTTTCGGCTCTTCAGTAATTACAAATAATACTCCAGGACAAGGTGATGTATTTGTTGCTAAACTTGGAAGCCTTACAACAGCCGTGGAAGAAAATAATTCTTTTAATAGAATAAATATTTTTCCAAATCCAAGCAGCGGGCAAGTTAATATCACAACTTCCAACAACATAGACGAAGTAAAAATTACAGATATTCTTGGACAGATTGTTTATCAAACAAAGACAAATGAAAAAAATATTTCATTACAACTTGGCAAGGCAGGGCTTTATATAGTAACACTAGTATCAGGCAGACAAATGGCAACACGAAAATTGATTGTCTATAATTAACAAACAGAGTGGCCTCCCTATAGATACTATGTAACTGAAATATAAGAGAATTAGTATATCGAAATATCTTCCGGGAACAACTTATTTCAGCCTTAAAAACAAAACAACTATGAAACATTTTCTCTACTTTCTAATGTTTTTAGTATTGCCTGTACAATCATATTCCCAATCATACCCAATATTTGGCAATGAAATACCAGTTGCAATAAATGGTTTAACATTTGATGCAATGGAGCCATTTATTTCTCCTGACGGGAACATGCTTCTCTTTAACAGCCTTAATGACGGTATTAATACAAGTTTGTATTATGCAACAAAAATTAATGACTCAACTTTTAACTTTGTAGGACAGGTTGTGGGAGTTAACCAATCTATTTCTCCCCACCTTGATGCTGTTTCATCTTTGGATTCCGCTAACAATTTTTTTTGGGTTTCAACAAGGGATTGGCCCGGCATTACTGAAAATCTACTTCGTGCAGGCTCCAATGGAGCAAGTCGCGTCTATGGTAATTTTTATATCTTTTCTTCCGGATGGATTGTAATGGACGCTGCAATAAATTATGATGGAAATTACTTATATTATTGCAATGCCAATTTCACTGGTACTTCCGGAGGAGCTCCCTCTGAAGCCAAACTCGGAATAGCACAGAAAGTAAATGATTCTACTTTTAACAAAATATCTAACTCGGATATAATACTTGCAAATATTAATGACACTAATTACATCGTTTATGCACCCCAAGTGACAAAAGATGGACTTGAACTTTATTTTACAAGAGTTTCTAAAATTACTCCTCAAACAGAAATTTGTGTTTCAGTGAGAAACAGTTCGACTGCAAATTTCAGCAATCCGATTGTTATATATTCAAATCAACCACTCACACCCGAAGCACCAACAGTAACTATAAACAAAACGATAATGTATTATCATCAAAAGCAAGGTAACATCTTTAAAATTTTTATGCGATACCGAACAGGCACTACTGGAATCATAGAGGCAAGTAGAAATGATATCATTTCTATGTTTCCAAATCCAAGCAGCGGGCAAGTCAATATTACTAGCTCTAACAACATTGACGAAGTAAAAATTACAGATCTGTTTGGACAAATTATTTATCAAACAAAAACAAATGAAAAAAATATTTCGCTACAACTCGGCAAAGCAGGAATTTATTTCGTCACATTAATATCGGGCAAACAAGCCGCAACAAAAAAAATAATTGTGTACCGATGAGATATTTTTTTTTGATACTCACATTTGGGATTTGTCATTTCAGTTCCTTTGCCCAACAAAGAAAGATAGATTCCCTTCTTACCCTTCTCAAAAATTTAAAAGTTGCATCTTCTCAAGAGTTTATACCCACAATTGAAGGTGGTGGAGCAGAACTTGACACCAATCGTATAAAACTTCTCAATGCACTTGCATGGGAACTGATGTACAGTAAACCAGATACATCCATTATTCTGAGTACACAGGCCCTGAATCTCTGTAATCCTTCGTTCAAAGCCGATAAAATTCCCCCTTCTTTGGAAAAAATCAGAGCGGGGTGTATTGCGAGTTCCTATCTTCAACTTGGAGTCTTCAATTGGCTCAAAGGCAGTTATCCTTCTGCTCTTGACTTTGATTTCAAAGCCCTCATGATATGGGAATCATTAAATAATAAAAAAGGAATATCTTCAGCTCTTGGTAATATTGGGATAGTCTATAGGAACCAGGGCAATTACCCCCAAGCACTGGATTATTATTTCAGAGCCTTAAAAATAGAGGAAGAGTTTAAAAATAAAAGTGGAATTGCGCAACATTTAAATAATATCAGCGGGGTATATTATTTTCAAAACAAATATGCTGAAGCACTAAATTATTCTTTTAAGACATTGAGAATGTATGAAAAATTGGAAGATAAAAAAGGAATTTCGACTGTTCTTGCCAATATTGGTGGGATATATAGTGAACAAGCGAGTACTGCAAAATCCCGGCAAGATATTATTGGGAGTGATTCCTTAATCAAAAAGGCATTGGACTGCAATTTCAGGGCATTGAAAATATCAGAAGAGTTGGGCGATAAAAATGGAATTGCTGGTAACCTTGGTATTATTGGTTATGAATATGTTGTTGCAAAGAGATATAAGGATGCTGAAAAATATTTACAAAGAGCATTAATGGTTTGCGATAGTATTGGTGCACTGAACTATACCATGCAATTTGAGAATGCTATAAGTGAACTATATGAACAAACTTCTCAGCATGCCAAGGCATTGGAGCATTACAAAAAATATATCGCGGCAAAAGACAGTATCTTTAATGAAGGAAATACAAAAAAAACCGTGCGCTCCGAAATGAACTTTGAATTTGAGAAAAAACAGGCAATTGAAAAGGCAGAGCAGGAAAAACAAAATGCGATTATAGAGCAAGAAAAACAAAAGCAAAAAATAGTTTTAATTCTTGTTTCCTGTTTTTTGCTTCTTGTTGCCGTATTTGCAATCTTTATGTTTAATCGTTGGCGGGTAACTCAAAAGCAGAAACTTATTATAGAAAAACAAAAAGAGAAAATTGTAGATAGCATTACCTATGCACAACTCATTCAACAAAGTATTTTAATAGAAGAAAGCGAAATACAAAAGTATTTACCTGATTCATTTATTTATTTCCTCCCCAAAGACATTGTGAGCGGTGATTTTTACTGGTACTCTCGTCTCACCCTTAACTCTTCACCAAATGAAGATGGAAACAAAGGAGAGCTAATCGTAATAGCGGCAGTTGATTGCACGGGGCACGGTGTTCCCGGAGCATTTATGAGCATGATAGGAAATACATTGTTAAATCAGATAGTAAATGAAAAACAAATTACCGTTCCATCCGAAATACTTCAACATCTCAATTTTGGAGTAACGGAAGCATTGCACCAAAAAAAGGAAGGGGCTTTATCAAAAGATGGAATGGACATAGCACTTTGCTGTATTGATTATTCAACCAACGTGGTTCAATTTGCTGGAGCGAAAAACCCACTGTATATATTAACAGATAATAATATAACAGTTATTGCAGGCGATAAGCAATCAATAGGAGGTAATAAAGTAAAATCAACGAATAAAAAATCATCAATAGAATATACAAATCACACTATACCATTAGCAAAAGGTATGAGCATTTATCTTTTTTCTGATGGTTACATGGATCAATTCAGAGATAAGGATAAAAAAAAATTCGGAGCACAAAAATTCAAAGAATTACTATTGAACAGCAAGCATATGAATATGCAACAACAAAAGGAGTTTATAGCTTCTGCTCATGAAAATTGGAAAGGAAATTCAAGACAAATTGATGATATTCTGGTGATGGGGTTCCTGTTGTAATACAATGTGATTAGCCTATGAAAAACTTGATAAAAAAAACAAAAACATCTAAAATTCTACAAGTGTACCCACCTGAGTGCCCTGTATAATTTTTTTAAGATTTCCTACTTTATTCATATCAAAAATAATGATAGGTAGTTTATTTTCATTGCATAATGTAAATGCAGTCATGTCCATTACTTCAAGCCCTTTTGCATATACTTCGCTAAATGTAATTACCTCATATTTTGTAGCTGTTTTATCCTTCTCGGGATCTGCGGTATAAATACCATCTACACGTGTTCCTTTCAACACAACTTCAGCCTCAATTTCAATAGCGCGAAGTGTTGCGGCAGTATCTGTTGTGAAGTAAGGATTTCCTGTACCTGCACCAAAAATAACCACACGGTTTTTTTCTAAGTGACGTACAGCCCTTCTGCGAATAAAAGGTTCACATATTTGTTCCATTTTAATTGCCGACTGCAAACGTGTTTCAACACCTGTTTTTTCCAATGCCGACTGTAAAGCCATGGAATTAATCACAGTAGCTAACATTCCCATATAATCACCATGTACACGATCCATTCCGCCTTCTTCAGCCTGAATACCCCTGAAAATATTACCACCTCCAATTACAATGGCTACCTGAACCCCCATTTCCGCAATTTCTTTTATCTGAGCGGCATATTGTGAAAGGCGTTCATTATCAATACCAAATTGTTTGTTTCCCATCAAGGCTTCGCCACTGAGTTTTAGAAGTATGCGTTTGTATTTCATATATAGGGTTTTTAAATTAAATTAAAATGTTCATTTTACTATATTCGGGTAGCTGTAATGGTAAACATTTCAGCACTTATTTATTTAATATAAGCAAAAGGGGAATTATTTTGCCCGTTTGATGATTTGTTCTAATGCGGGTTCAATCGCTAATATGTGCCATCCACCAAATATGACCAAAACCCTGTCATGTGTTTTTAATTTTTCTTCAATTTTATTTAGTAAGCATATGTCCCTGAGTTCTTTTGATTTTCTTGCTATTTCACAAAAATGGCCGTGTGTTCTGATTGGCGAAAAATCATCCGAATGAATATTGTCTATATTAAATTCATTTTTAAAATATTTCTTGTATGCTGTTTTATAAAATGAAAAGTCCTGTTCTTCTTTTAGTAGTAAAATTCCAGTGGATTGTATATAACCATCAATAAAGTCGGGTTTATACAAATTTTCTAAATCTGGTTTTTCATCGAAATAATATGTTAGAGGAAGAATAAATCTTTCAGAAGCAAAGTATACCAACGCTTCTTCTTTTGAATATGCTTTGGACAATTCGAAGAATTCTGAACTGTCGGGCATATCACCATTTACTGTTTCTATACCGTTATTGTCAGCAAGAAATTTTTCTAATCCTAATTCTCCATTTTTTCTTATAGCTTCATTTCTCGAATTATATTTCTTTGTTAAATTACCACCTTCATTAATTATTAATTCAGGATGAAACTGTTCAAATATTCTTTCAATATCCTTAAATATTTTATTTGAAGTATCTCTCGAATGCAGCGTTCCAATAACAATAAGATGTTTGTTTTTATTTGCCAAGTCAACCACATAGGGGTTTTTAGGTAAATGACCCACACTATCAACTTTAATGTCAAGATAAGAAATAAGTCTATAGTTTTCCAACTTATTTGTTTTGGGATTGCATTCTGTTAACAGAATGTAACAAAATATTAAAATAGTTATCCTGCTTGTTCTTGGTACCATAATTTTATAATAGTGACCGCAACAACCCCGGCATATTTTCCCGGACATCGATCATCAAAAAAGCATTCATACATAAAAAATATTCAGTTTCTTTCCAAAAAAAAATCCCGATTTAATCGGGATTTTTTAATGATTTATTTAACTTAAAGCGATTCGTTTGAATCCTGTAACTGTCAGGCCTTTTTCAGAGCCAGTTAAATACTGGGCGACTGTTTTTTTGTTGTCTTTAATAAACTCCTGGTTTAGCAAAGTAGATTCTTTGTAAAATTTATTTAGTTTACCCATTGCAATTTTTTCCAACATATCTTCCGGTTTACCTTCCTGACGAGCCTGTTCTTTACCAATTTCAATTTCACGCTGAAGAGTATCAGTAGAAACATCATCTTTATCAACAGCTACAGGAGCCATAGCAGCTACCTGCATAGCCACATCTTTAGCAATTTCATTGCTAACAGTAGCAGAGTTAAATCCTACTATGGTTGCCAGTCTGTTACCCGGGTGATTGTATGCAATTACATAAGGAGCTTCAACAACTTCATATTTTGTCAATTCAATTTTCTCACCAATTACACCAGTTTGTTCAATCAGTTTATCTGCAATAGTAATATTATTATCATAAGCCAATGATTTTAATTCATCAGCATTTTTTGGTTTTTTTGCGATGGCAATTTCCAACACATTCGCTGTAAATTTTCCGAAATCTTCATTTTTAGCAACGAAATCAGTTTCACAGTTAATTCCCAATACAACCCCACGTTTGTTATCAGCAGTTGTTTTAGCAAGAATAACCCCTTCTTTGGCATCACGGTCGCTACGGTTAGCCGCTACTTTTTGTCCTTTTTTACGTAATTCATCAATTGCTTTTTCGAAATCACCGTTTGCTTCAGTTAGCGCTTTTTTGCAATCCATCATACCGGCACCGGTCATTTGTCTTAATTTGTTTATTTCTGCCGCTGTAATAGCCATTGTTGTCATATCTCAGGTCTAATTTAATTTTTTCTTGGTCTTGTTGTTTTTTTACCAGTTGTACCAGTCTTTTTAGCTGTTACCACTGCTCCTCCTTCATCATCAGATGATTTGTATTTAGCACCTGCTGCTAATTTTTCAGCATCCGAACGTGAAGATTTTGCAGTTTCTTTTTCTTCAGCTGCAGCAGCTTCTTTATCGATTTTACGTTCTGCCAATCCTTCTTCTACTGCTTTTGTTATGATATTGGTAATTAAAATGACAGATGTTGAAGCATCATCATTTGCAGGAATCGGATAATCAACCAGGTTAGGATCAGAATTGGTATCAACAATTGCAAAAGTAGGGATATTCAAGCGTCTTGCTTCTGCAACGGCAATATGTTCTTTAGAAATATCCACAATAAATAATGCAGCAGGCAAACGTGTAAGATCAGCTATACTGCCTAAGTTAGTTTCTAACTTAGCACGTTCACGCGATATTTGTAACTTCTCTTTTTTAGATATATTAGCAAAAGTACCATCAGAGCTCATCTTGTCAATTGAAGCCATTTTTTTAACAGCTTTGCGGATGGTAGCAAAGTTTGTCAACATGCCACCAGGCCAACGCTCAGTAACATAAGGCATACCAACAGCTTTTACCCTGTCTGCAACAATATCTTTTGCCTGCTTTTTAGTAGCTACAAATAAAATTTTCTTTCCGGATTTTGCTATCTGTTTTAATGCTTCAGCAGCTTCAGACACTTTTACAACTGTTTTATTCAAGTCGATGATATGAATACCATTTTTTTCAGTAAAAATGTATGGAGCCATAGCAGGGTTCCATTTTCTTTTCAAATGGCCGAAATGTGCTCCGGCTTCTAATAATTCATTAAAATTTGTTCTTGATGATGACATTTCGTCTTTGTTTATAATTAATACTTTTTAGTTAGATAATTCTTAACGTTTACTGAATTGGAAACGTTTGCGGGCTTTTTTCTGACCTGGTTTTTTACGTTCAACCATTTTCGGATTACGTGTCATTAAGCCGTCTGCTTTTAAAGCCGGTTTAAGATTTGCATCCATTTCTACTAAAGCGCGGGCAATTGCCAAACGAACAGCTTCGGCCTGACCTGTTACCCCGCCCCCTTTTACATTTACTTTCACATTATATTCGCCTTGTGTTTTAGTAACACCAAAAGCCTGAGTGATTTTGTACTGTAAAACGGATGTTGTGAAATAGTCTTTGTAATCTTTGTTATTGATTTCAATAGTACCATTTCCTTTTTGCACGTAAGCACGTGCTACAGCGGTTTTTCTTCTACCAAGAGTATTTGCTACTTCCATTGTTATTATTTAATTGTATTTAATTTGATTTCTTTCGGTTGTTGTGCTGCATGTGGATGTTCAGCACCAGCATAAATATATACATTACCTTTTAATGCATTACCCAATCTGTTTTTAGGTAACATACGGGTAACAGCCAGCCTTACAACTTCAGTAGGTTTTTTGTTCAATAATTCTTTTGGAGTAGCAAAACGCTGTCCACCAGGATATCCTGTATAACGAACATATTCTTTATCGGTTAATTTTTTACCGGTTAACCTTACCTTATCAGCATTGATAATGATTACATTATCACCAGTATCAACATGAGGAGTAAAATTAGTTTTGTTTTTGCCTCTTAAAATATACGCCACCTGAGAACTCAAACGGCCTAATATCTGGTCTTCGGCATCTATTAATACCCATCCTTTGTTTACGGTTTCTTTGCTTGCTGAAACTGTTTTGTAACTTAATGCTTCCACTTTTTATTAGTATTGATTAATGTTCTTAAAATCCAATTTTTTACAATTTGGGGTTGCGAAGATACGTAGTTTTTTGTTTTGTACAAAATAAATATGTAATAAAATATAGGAAAATTAAAAAAAGCAACGTCTTTCAGAGCATCGTCAACCCAATAATTTTCATTTTGGGGAAGTTTTTTATAGCTACGTTGTATTATAACGTCAGGTTGTGAAAAAACTCCCTAATGCGGGTAATTTATTCGGGTACCCCTCTGAACATTTTTCAAATACTCGATTCTAATGGTGTTCATTTTTAGTATTTTCACACTCTGACGTTATACGCAAGCCAAATTTATTGAATTTAGCCTTGAACAAGACGGCATATTTACCATTTTTTTAAATTGTAGCTCACATTTATACTAATTTATAGAACCACCTTAAAACCAATGAAACTATTTAGAACTCTTCTAAATTAATCTCCTGACAATTCCATGACAAAACACCGGGGAATACTTTAGAAATTTGTAACAAAGAATAATTTTTTTGAGGTGGAGAGAATTAAAATCATAGCATTTACACACAAAGCAACCGATATAAATGATATTGGCCGATTGCATATTGAAGATGCAGATATTCAATTGCGTTTGCAATTTTTGAAACAAAATGCGGGAATAGAAGAACTGTTGTACCTTTCCACCTGCAATCGAGTAGAATTTATTATTTCTACTAATGAAAGCATTAATTCTATTTTCTTAGACAATTTCTTTATTTCTTTTAATCCTGCCTGGACAGAAAAAGACATCAACTGGGCAAAAACCAACGCTCAGGTATTTGAAGGAACAGAAGCCTTAACTCACTTATTTAATGTTGCTTCTTCTATTGACTCCCTTGTAGTTGGTGAGCGTGAAATCATTACACAGGTACGCAATGCTTACGAAAAATGTAATTCTTATGGTTTAACAGGTGATTTAATTCGTCTGGCTATCAAAAAAACAGTTGAAGTAGCTAAGGATGTATATACGCATACCAATATTGCCCGTAATCCTGTATCGGTAGTATCACTTGCTTACCGCAGATTACGGGAGCTGAATGTAAAGCAAGATGCCCGTTTCCTGATTATTGGCTCCGGTGTTACCAATACCACCATGGCCAAATATCTGAAAAAACACAAATTTGCCAACTTTACCATATTCAACCGTACTTTAGCAAATGCTCAAAAATTAGCTGAAGAGCTCAACGGAAAAGCTTATCCTCTCTCTGAACTAAAAAATTATAAAGAAGGCTTTGACATTATTGTTACCTGTACCGGTGCTGCTGAAAGTGTTATTACCCCTGACATTTATAAAAGCCTCGTTGGTAATGATAAATCAAAAAAGGTTGTAATTGACCTTGCCATCCCGAATGATCTAGATGCTGAAATCTTGAATAATTATGAGGTTAACCTGATTGCCATCAATAATCTGCAAGAGGTTGCAAAAGAAAATCTATTGGCACGCGAACAGGAATTAGAGGCATGTAGTGCTATTATAGCGAAAAATGTTTCAGAATTTAAGCAACTGCTGAAAGCACGCAAAGTGGAGCTTGTAATGAGTGAAGTGCCTAAAAAGGTAAAAGAAATAAGGGAAACTGCTAACGAGGTATTTGCAAAAGAACTGATGAATCTTGATTCGGAATCAAAGGAAGTACTGGATAAGATACTTTCTTATATGGAAAAGAAGTATATAAGTGTTCCGATGAAGTTAGCCAAAGATATATTGATTCAGGAAACTAAAACAAAAATATAGAGAAAGAGCCCGGAAGGGCTTTTGTTTTTTAATATCTATATAAAGCTTTTTAATGATAATAAACCCATCTAAAATAAATACAACACCCTACCCAATAATATTGGTCGAACTATTGAACAGGCAAGGCTCAATGCTATTAGAGCAGTGAATACCGAATTGGTTAAAGCCAATTGGGAAGTTGGCAGGCACATTGTTGAATTTGAGCAAGATGGGCATGAACGAGCGGAATACCGAAGTGAATTATTGCCAAGACTTTCAAAAGATTTAAAGATTAGTTACGGTAAAGGATTTGGCAGGCGAAATGTGCTGGATATGCGTAGATTTTATATAACGTATCCAATTTGGCAGACAGTGTCTGCCTCATTAATGGAAAATGAATAAACTATTACTTTAAAGAAAAAAATTGAGTGGCAGAATTTCTTATTTAAATTGTATAAGTAAAATTTTTAAAATAACTTCAACAAAAGAAATATGATTCATTTTCAAATTGCCACCCACAGTCTTCCCTTCGACTTTGCTCAGGGTAAACTAGCTCTGACTGACCGCGCACGAGTCATATTGAGTAGGAAATTAAAAATATTTAAAGCTCTTTGAAAATGACACAAAATCTGAAAATTAGCTTGACTTAAATGTGCGGCTGATGTCCACGAAAAGTGCGAACCGCAAATTGCTTGGTAACAGAGGCGTTGGGCATTTGAGCGGAAAAAGCAATTTGCGGTTGGTTTTCGTGGTCGCTTTTTCTTTGTTACTTTCTGGAGCCTGTCCTGAGCGCAGTCGAAGGAGAGAATCAAAAGAAAGTAAAATGCTGAATAATTCATAAATGCTTAATTATTATTGGTCTTAAAATTAAAGGAACCAATGCATTGAAAAACAGAGCAATACAGATTGTGTCATTAGCAGCTTGTCGAAATATGTGCGTGGATTGAGGAAGTTATTTTGAAAACTTTACTAAGGACATTATAAAGGAAGTTTTTTCAAAAGACATATTTTGTTTTATAGAGGGGCTAATTTTATCAAAAAAGGCTATGAAATGACTGCTTTAAAGAATTCATAATCCATTATCATTGTCATTTCGAACCCGCTTTAGACGGGTGAGAAATCTTTGCAATCAATTGACAAGATTTCTCTCTGCGTTCGAAATGACAGGCGGAAAATAATAAAGATACCCGAATTAAATATAAATTTTGAGTAACATCAGTTAAAGAAAAAATTAATGACCAGAAAAATAATAATAGGTTCCCGCGGCAGTGATTTAGCCTTATGGCAAGCTAACCATATATTACGTAAAGTGCAAAAGCTTGGGCTTATTGCAGAGATAAAGGTAATT
>JAHEXZ010000069.1:0-3036 GCA_023251835.1 Bacteroidota bacterium
TTAAAAGAGGAATATTTCGTCAGGCCCATTGGAATATTTTAATAAATTAGTAGTAGAATACTATTTTTTAGCAAACCTGTAAACTGATGAAAGGATTTTTACGTGCCCTTATTTTTTTATTAACATCAGCAACTTTAGCAGATGCCCAAACCTTTGTAAGTACTGCCGGAGGGACGATCCCTGATGGTGGCCCAATGGTTCAATTTCCCTTGACAGTTTCCGGGTTGTCACCGGCTACTATTGATACTATATTTGGGTTAGAAACTATCTGTTTTAACATTACCCATACCTGGGATGCCGATTTAAATATTTCATTACAATCTCCTGACGGAACAATTGTAGATTTATCTATCGCCAATGGAAATGATGGTGACAATTATACAAATACGTGTTTGAACGCATTTGCAACAACCTCCATTATAACTGCAAATGCTCCTTTTAACGGAACATTCAAGCCACAAGGATTTATAGGCACTTTTAATAACGGCCAAAATGCAAATGGAACATGGAATCTGTTAATTGAGGATACCTATGGAGCAGATGCAGGAATTTTAATAGATTGGAGTATCACTTTTGGAAATACCCCTGCTCATCCTTTCAGTTTTACATCTTCAAACTTACCAATTGTTATAATTAATACGGGAGGTTTACACATCCCTAATGAACCTAAAATACAAGCACAAATGGGAATAATTTATAGTGGATTCGGTGTAAGAAATTATATCACAGATGCATTTAACGGTTACAATAATAAAATCGGAATTGAACAACGTGGATCAAGCTCATACGGCTTTGCACAAAAATCTTATGGATTTGAAACAAGAGACATTAACGGAACCCAAAAGGATACAACACTATTGGGGATGCCATCTGAACACGATTGGATATTATACGCTCCATACAATGATAAAACCTGTATACGAAACGTGTTAAGTTATGACATTGCTAATAAAACCGGACATTACGCTCCACGAACTCAATTGTGCGAATTAATGATTAATAACCAATATCAGGGAATTTACGTGATAATGGAAAAAATAAAACGCGGTGCCGATCGTGTAAATATTTCCAAACTTCAACCTGCTGATATAGCAGGGGATGAACTTACCGGTGGATATATTATAAAAGTTGACAAAGACGATGGCCCCGGTAGCTATTGGACATCTTCTTATTTGGCCGCTGATAGTTCAACTATAAATTTTGTATATGTTTATCCTAAGAAGGAAATGATCGCTCCTCAACAACAAGCCTATATTCAGTCATATATTGATACTGTTGAAGGTGTGCTGGCCAGCTCCGCTTTTATGGATTCAATTAATGGTTATAGAAAATACATTGGTGTAAAAAGTTTTATTGACTATTTTATTTTAAATGAGCTAAGCAAAAATGTGGATGGTTATCGGCTGAGTACTTATTTCTATAAAGACAAGCAAAGTAAAGGTGGGAAATTAAAAGCGGGGCCTGCATGGGATTATAATCTTGCATGGTGGAACGCTGATTATTGTGATGGCAATGTAAGCACTGGTTGGTCTTACGCTTTTGGAAGTATATGCCCAGGAGGCTGGCAACCTAATTTTTGGTGGGCGCGATTACTGGATGATCCCGCTTATACAGCTCAACTTAAATGTAGATGGGAAGAGTTAAGATTAACAACTTTAAGTATATCTTCTTTATTCAGCTATATCGATTCGCTGGCTACTTATATAGATGAAGCTCAAACACGGCATTTCACAGCCTGGCCTGTATTGGGTGAGTATACCTGGCCTAATCCCAGCCCGATTCCTACTGACTATCCGGGTGAAATAGCAGCCTTAAAAAACTGGATTACAGATCGAATTACATGGTTGGATGCAAATATACCCGGTACTTGCGATGTCGGAATACGCAAAAATACAATGAATGGCGATAATATTGCTGTTTATCCGAACCCTTTCAACAATACTATTCACTTACAATTTTATTTACCAAGTGCAGAAAAATTAAAAATTGAAGTTACTGACCTATTGGGGAAAGTTGTAAAGCAGATTGAGCAAAGAGAATTTTTAGCGGGTGAGAATAACTTGGAAATAACAATTAATAATGGAGAACTTAATAAAGGAATGTACCTGTTGAATATCATTTCCAATCATGGAACCATTTCAAAAAAGTTAACAAGAGTAGAATAAACTGAATCTTGCTGAATTTGCAATAGCTAAAGGGGGCGGTTAGATTCAGTATTACTGAGCGAATGAGTTTGCAATGGTTAGTGAGGCTTGTCGAAGACTGTGGGTGGCAATTTGAAAATGAATCATATTTCTTTAAATTAATAGGGGTCTATAGAGTCATCAAAGCAAATCCGGCTCCTAAAAGAATTATAAGAAATTTAATGAAATTGAAACGGTGATTTTCACTGCTTTCAAAAAGTATGGTGGTAGATATGTGAAGAAAGATACCAATTACAACCCCCATGATTCGGTCAAAATAAGCAGAAAAATTTCCAATGATATTTTCTCCGATGGCATAACTGGTAAGCGTACCTAAAGGTGTAACCAATGCAAACAGAATCAGCCAAAGAATTGCATTTTTTTTGCTGATATGAGATTGTAGCAGCATAGTCATTAATGCCATAGCAATAGGAATATTGTGCATTATAATACCTGTCAATAATGAACTATGTGATTCTGTATTCATGTTGGCAAGTGGCATACCTTCTAAGAAGGAATGAACCGAAAGACCTATCATCATTGCATACGGAAAGACATGTTCTTTATGCTGGTGTTTGTGGATATGAATGTGCCCATGCTCTATTCCTTCTGATAAAAACTCCAATAAAATTTGTGCAAAAAAACCAATCAGGATATAGATTCCAACATGGGATGTGCCTGATAAATATATTTCAGGAATAAGGTGTAATGCACAAATGGCGAATAAAAATGCCCCGCTGAATGATAATATTAATTTTAAGTTTTTGCCACTTATATTAATATACAATACGCTCAGCCCGCTGATAATAACAGACAAAAAAAGCAATATGTACATTCCGGCATTCATCTGTTT